>JBHJJJ010000099.1:0-15141 GCA_050042755.1 Rivularia sp. (in: cyanobacteria) | reverse complement strand
TTATTTTGGTGTTAGGAGTTCGGTATTACGAGTTACGCGTTTGAACTTCTGCCTTATCTATCCTCTTCCTTCTCTCCCCATCTCCCCATGCCCCCATCCCCCAATACTCATTCATAATCCATTAGCACCTGTACCCATTTCGGTGGGCGGGGTATGGAGTTACCTAAACGATCTAATAATAACCATGCGGCTATGTGTACTACGAATAAATATATAAAATTGTTAAGTAATATTAAGACAATGGCACCTATTTGAATTAAGAATGGATTGGGAGTTGTGAGAATGCCCAAGTTGACGAATAGCCATTCTAGAACGTTAGTTACTTGATTGATTAAGTAAATCCATAGATCTTCTCCCGAGAGTAAGGATAGTAACCACAAGCGAAAAAACACACCTATTGTGCCTAGAAGGGTAGCCAAACTAATGGAGACAATCCAAGGTACGCGCCGTTTCCATGTAGAACCCAGCAGTACTCCCATAAAAGCATAGGGAATTACATATAGTATACTTCTAGTCGGTCCCATTAATACTAATAGCAGTAAACCGGAGGTTAAAGCTGACATCCTTGCGGCCCTGCTATTCCAGCTCAGGTAGACTAAGGCTATGGGTATGGGGAAAAATATATTTAGAAGACCTAAAGGAAAATAAAAATTAATAAACCAAATCAAACTAGCGGTACTTGCCAAAAAAGACGTTTCCACCATTTGTAACGGTGCATCGACTTGAAGGTGCGGGCTAGCTAAATGTTGGTTATCCCTATGGTTGGATGGGTTGGGATTAAAGGAATTGTTTCGGGCTTTATCATCTGGCGAGGAACTAAGAATATCCATGTGAGAGAAGCTGCTCTAAGAGGTTAAACTATCATCTTTTCTAACGCTGATACATCAGGAATACAAATAACCTCCCCATTTCGTTGAATCAATTTTTTCTTTTCTAACCTAGTTAATACCCTTGTTACGGTTTCTCGTGCCAATCCGCTCAAGCTACTCAACTCCCGATGGGGTAAGTTAGGAATTTCTACACCTACGGAAGCTTTGATTCCTTGTCCCTCCGCCAAAAACAATAAAGTGTCTGCCACGCGAGAAGCTGAATCCGATTCCCGTAACCGCAAGCGTCGGTTAACTTGTCGCAAGCGTCGCGCCATTAACTGCGCCAGTCGCACTCCCGCTAAAGGTTCGGAATTGAGTAATTTAATAAAATCCTGTGATGGTAAACTACCGATTTGAGTAGCAGTTAAAGTTATGACATCCGTAGAGCGAGGTACCTCATCTAATGCAGCCATTTCGCCAAATAATTCTCCTCTACCAAGAATATTAAGCGTTAATTCTTTGCCTTCTAAATTATACGTACGAATTTTAACCCAGCCCTCCACAATAAAATATACGGAGCCACCCCAATCATTTTCGAGTAAAATGACTTGATTTGCTGGGTGAGAGCGACTAACTAGATTACTCAAAGCTAATTTTATGGCAGTTTTTGGTAGCCCTTCAAAAAAAGGAGTTGAAAGGGTTACTTCTTTGGCGGAGGGATGTAAGCTATACCTGTCTTCCATTGGGACATTTTTCTTTGAGCTGTAATACAAATCACTTTCTAAACTGTCAGCTTCAGGTAAATTTACCTCAAACAAAAACAAAATAAAGCTAAACTATGTTACACAAAAAACGAAAGTAATAATTTTTCGGGGAGCGTTGTAGGGAACCTATTTCTAGGTTTAAACTAAGTACAACTTTTGTGTAAAGCGGTCTGAGAGCTTTAAATTCTATTAATAGAGAATTAGCAGTAGTACAAGCGCGATAATTACTTTAATTACTTTTTAGTATCGCACCCGTTCCCAGAAATTATATGCAAACAACATTAATAATACTCAAGTCAATTAATTTTTGCTAACCTTAAATTTTTAACTGGTTGGGCATAAAATCACGTCAGCTTCTTTAGGGAACTGCCCTTAGTGACAAAATTGCATCAACAGCGTGCCTCTGCTCCGCGAATTTTATAAACTTTATCAACACTACCATGTTCCTATTGTCCTCTTGACAAGAACCTGATAGCTACCTGATAAATAACACCCAGCTAGTAGTTGTAAATTGATTGCCGATAGCCATTAACCATCGATAGCTCACAATACAAGAAGGAAAATCAACGTGACTTCCCGTGCAAACCAAATTCAAAGCATGATTGCAGACATTGATAAATTACTCACTCACAAAGGTAAGCGTTTGTGGGGGGTTATTTCTTCTCAAGAAGAGCCGCGTCAGGTTTTAGAGCGTATCCGGGATTTCCTCGCTAATGAAACTCTCAGCGAAACTGACAATGCTCTACAAGCACAATTACCGCCTTTGGTAGCAAAATTTGTGCAAGAAGGAAACCAAGATTCTTCTGTTTCCTCAAGCAAGACAGAATCGGGGGATGTAAGGCTTTCGGAGTTAATTGAACCACTCAAAGCAGAATTGAAAACCCTTTTAGAAGAAAGGGCGAATTTAATTAGTGAAATCCGTGAATTAGAAAAAAAGCGACTGCATGATTATTCTCTAGCCCAACAGTTGGAAACCCAAGAGAAAATAATTTCCGAGTTTATGCAGGTGCTAAAAAATCGTTTGTCAGATGACATTGATGGGGATGTGTCTGCTAATATTACGCCACAGAAAGCTCTCCCCCCTTCTGGCAATCGAGTAGATTCAGTAAGGGTAGAGCGTTTAACCCAACTGACAAATGATTTAGATCGACGTTTGGTAGCTTTGGATGGAACGGTTAATGTTGTTTTTGAAGGATTACAGCGTAATATTCACGCTTACCACGATTCCTTATCCCAAGCATTAGCAAGAATGCATCACAAGGGAATCCAAGGCGAACAGTTACTTGAAGGTTTGCTCCAAAATTTTGCTAAAATTCCACAACAGCAAGAATATCCGGACTTATTAGAGCAAACAACAGATAAAATAATCGTCGAGGATATTAATGCCCAAAGTCTCGAGTCTGCCGGATTTTACAATCGAGATGTTAACGATTTCGAGAATGTTGATCGAAACGAAGAATACGAGCAAGATCTTAAGGATTTTGGAAGTTTCGATCTAGACGAAGAGCACGAGCGAGATATTAACGAAAAATTAGAAGTTACCCCTGACGAAACAATAGATAATATTGAATTTTCTCAACCTCTAGAGGATGACGATGATACTCTTGTTCCACCCGATTTTTCAGAAATTATTTCTCAATTCCAGAAAGAGTCTATAAGTGAAGATTTAAATGAAGAATTAGCACGGGATAACTACTCAGAATTAGAGTTTATAGAAGAACAAGAAGATATAGTAAAACCACAAATATTTGCAGATTCCGAAGCTTTTGATTCTCCGGAAAAGATGCAAGCAGTATTGTCTCAGTTGAAAAAAATAGCAGCAGAAACAGAACAATTACCAACAGATACTTTGTCAGAAAGTACCAATGAAGATGAAGTTGATGAACTTTATGCTAGCTTGTTCGACAGCGATAATTTAACTACCTCCTACTCCCAAACGCCGGAGCAACAAATTCGTCCTCCTGCCATTGATGTAGATATTCTCGCCACATCGGATTTTGATGCACAAGTACCTGAGAAGCAAATAGAAAAAGAAGTTGTTTCTCAGGAAGTAGTTTTTGAAGTTACACCTCCATCATTAACTTCTGAAACTATAGATACTTCCTCAGATGATGAAATACCAGTAACAGATCCTTGGTTTAACGATAGTAATATAGATTTCGCGAATACTAGTGAATTTATCAATAAAAATACTGCTAAAAGCTCTTATCGGAAAATAAAAGCTACCAGTGAAGATACAATTACATCTCTAACAGAACTTATATTTGAAGAAGAAATATCCCCAGAAATAGCTGCACCACCATTAGGAAATTCCGAATCGCAACCAGAGGTAGTAGTTGAAAACAAAGAAGAAACCGTCACTCCAATTGAAGTTTATCATGAAGCAACTTCAACAAAAGAAAAATATTCCACCACAATAATTGAAGCTTCCCAAGAAGTTCCTTCAACAAAAGAACAAGAAACTGCCGCACCAATTGAAGCTTCTCATGAAGGGACTTCAATAAAAGAACAAGAAACTGCGACACCAATTGAGGCTTCCCAAGAAGTTACTCCAACCTTTGAAGAAATTACTACAGAAGATAACAAGCCAGTAAACTACTCAGAATCTGTTATTATACCATCTAAAGAAATATCCCAATTACAACAAATTACCCTTCCAGTTACTCCTATAAGTCAATCAAATAAAAACTTAGATGCGAGTACAATAGAAACTCCATTCCCTCAAACCGAAAAAACTACTGTAACTTCCAACGAAGAAAAAACCTTACAAGAGAATGGAGCATCGGTAAATAGTACCGAAATTCCTCCGACAAACAAAGGCGATACAGTTTGGTATTTGGGACTAGATTTAGGAACAACAGGAATTTCTGCTGCATTGTTAAATCGTTCCACTCAAGTAATTCACCCGATTTACTGGGCACAGGAAAACCAACCCCAAACAGCTTCTCAAACCTGGAATTTCCGTTTACCAGCCGAAGTTTATCTTCCCAAAACTTCTCCCAGCCAAAATACCGACGAAAACCAAGCAGAACAAAATATCTACTCGGCATATCTAAAACCATATTTACAAATTTCCCTCCCTTACAAAAACAAGGGAGAAACAGCTTCCACCGAAACACGCCAAAAATGGGAACCATTACTGCAACTCAACGAATTTTCTACAGTTCCCTTAGTATGGATTGTACGTTCCCTTTCAAAATTGTTATTGACTTTAAAATCCGACTCTAATAGCACCACCCTGGGATTAACCGCCACTGCAATCGGTATTGAAAAAGAACAATTTAATAGTATTATTAATAATATTGCCGGTGTTATTTGCACTTGTCCTTCTAATTGGTCAGAACAATATCGCTTCAACCTCCGAGAATCCTTACTCATCAGTAAATTAGTCGAACATCCCCAACAAGTATTTTTTGTCGAAGAAGCGATCGCCAGTTTGCTCGGAGGGCTTGAAGGTGCAAACGGTGAAATAGTTAAATTAGTAGAGAACGAAAATTCAACTCCGGTTGTCATCAGCGATAACAACCTTATAGGTAACACCTTAGTCATTAACATCGGAGCCAGCGCTACCGAAATGGCATTAGTAGATTTACCTGAAAATTTGCAAGATTTAACACATAACGAATTTCTACTTCACGGCTTTACCTGCGGCGGAAAAGCCATGGAACAAGACATCATCACTCAATTACTGCTAACGCCAAAATGGCGGAAATCCCGCAACACCACCAAATCTTCAGAAACCGCCAACGATAATAACCCCTTACATTGGCAACCAAATATTCCCGGTTTAGAACAAATACGTTTTTCCAGCTTAGGTTTAGAACAATTGGAACTACCTCGTGCTGGCGAGCCTGATATTAGCCAACGCATTCGCTTACAGCAAAGACTCGAAAGTTCACCCCTAGGTAAAGCACTACTCGATGCTGCCATCGCTCTCAAACTCATCTTGCAACACCAAGAATCCTTCACCATTGAATTAGCAAATCAAAGATGGGAATTGCAGCGACGAGACTTAGAAAGTCAAGTATTTGTTCCCTTCGTACGCCGTATCAATCGGGAATTAAATAAACTATTAGTAACACGCGGTATACCTACAGAAGCCATCAATCAAATTATTCTTAGCGGTGGTGTTTCATCCATAACCGCCATTAGTCGTTGGTTGCGCCAAAAACTTCCCGGCGCCAAAATTATTCAAGAAAAATATCTCGGCGAAAATGGTACTCCAGCTAGTTCCCGTGTCGCAACCGGATTATGCCTACTACCGCTCCATCCTCTCGTTTTGGAAATACCCAGACAGCAATATACCGACTATTTCTTATTTACTGAATTACTACGGCTTGTACCAGAAAATGCTTTATCCTTCGGTGAAGTAATTCAACTATTTGAAGCACGCGGTATCAACACTCGCACTTGTCAGGAACGTTTGTTAGCCTTTCTAGAAGGTGAAATACCTCCAGGTTTAGTACCCAATAACCAAGACATCCAATGGCTAAACCAAACTTCCCTAGAAAACTTTAACTATAAAGCGATGGTTGCATCACCATTATTCGATAAACAAGGAAGTCTTTCCTACCGTCCCAATTTGCAGCAATTAAAGTATTTACGCAATTACCTTGACGCAATCCAAGCCAGCGCCCATCAATCCCTAGAAGAGCCTTACATCGTTAACTTCGCCGTTGGAGTCAGCGAGTAGGAGGCAAGGGGATCTTTGAAGCAAGAATAGGTTACAATTTCCGCTCTTACTCCATTTTTCGGAAATTGTAACCCAATTCCGAAAATTTTAGTAATATAAATTACTTATGGATCGTTTTCGAGAGATCGTAAATATTAAAAGTATCAATATTTACGTAATGTCTGAACAATACATAAATTTAAAAAAACTAAAACGCTATTAGAAGATTGTGTAAATTTTCCAGATTTACTTACACTTACGCAATTAAGTTGTCTATATTAGCACTGGTAACTGCTGCAAATCTGTATTATCACTTATATATGGCTCTCAACGTTGCTTCTGAACCAAAAAGTGCTGTTGCACAAGACTTGATTTTACTAAGTCCACCCGACTCATTTAGTGTAACTGACGACTCTTCTCATCCTTCCCAAATAAGCATTGCTAAAAGATTGATTGACATTATAGGGGCAACAATCGGATTAATAATCACCGCTGCCATCGCGATTCCGGTAGCAATAGCAACCTTATTAGATAACCCCGGTCCAATATTTTACAGCCAAATTCGCTGTGGTGACAACGGCAAAACCTTCCGTATGTGGAAATTTCGTTCCATGATTGTTGGTGCCGATCAACTCAAGCACTTAGTAAAAAATGAAGCCAACGGTTATATATTTAAATGTGTAGAAGATCCCCGGATTACCCGAATCGGTAAATTTTTACGCCGTACCAGTTTGGATGAACTACCTCAATTTTGGAACGTACTCAAAGGAGATATGAGTTTGGTGGGAACTCGTCCACCCACTCCCGATGAAGTAATGAAATATCAACCGCACCATTGGGAAAGACTACGAGTCAAACCCGGTATTACTGGAGAATGGCAAGCTAATGGTCGTTCCAGTATCAAAGATTTTGAGGAAATAGTCAAAATGGATGTAGACTACCAGCATAAGTGGTCTGTACCTTATGATTTATTTCTTATTTCTAAGACAATTTGGACAGTACTGAATAAAAAAGGCGCTTGTTAAAGCAATTATCAATTGATAATTGCTTTTTATTTTTGCTCTTAACGATATTATAGCCTCTAGCAAAAACAGTCAGTGTTGTTCCAATGTTTTATGACATTCTACTTTAAACTAACCCCCTATTTTCCTGAAGTCTTGGGAAGATTAGGGGGTAAAATTTTTGCTGTATTAAACTGAGCGCTTAATTGGAATTTCGATCCGAAATTCGCTACCTTCACCAACTTGGGAATCACATTCAAATTTACCTTTGTGTTTATCAACAATAATTTGATAGCTAATAGATAAACCCAAACCTGTACCTTTCCCGGGTTGTTTAGTAGTGAAAAAGGGGTCAAAAATTCGAGAAAGGATATTTTCGGGAATGCCACAGCCATTATCTGAAATACGAATTAAAACAGATTGTTCATTAAGTACTTCCGTGCTAATCCGAATTTGTGCTGTTTCTTGGCAATCTGATTCACGAAATTTTGCTTCTACTGCATCTAAAGCATTACCCAGGATATTCATAAATACCTGATTTAGCTGTGCTGCATAACATTCTACTTCTGTTAATTTCCCATACTCCTTAAGGACTTCTATCCTAGAATGATTCAAGTTTTCTTCGATTTTATGTTGCAAAATCAATAAGGTACTTTCAATCCCTTCGTGGATGTCAACCAGTTTCATTTCCGCTTCATCAAGACGGGAGAAAGTGCGTAAAGAAAGTATCAAAGAACTAATTCTTTCTGCACCGATTTTCATTGAATCAAGTATTCTGGGTAAATCTTCCAAAATATAGTTCAAATCTATAGTTGTTGCTTGTTCTTGAATATGCGACTCTGGATGGGGATAGGCATTACGGTAAAGATCGAGTATTCCCGATAAATCGTTCACATAATCATCAATATGAGAGAGATTGCCATAAATAAAGTTAACTGGGTTATTAATTTCATGAGCAATTCCAGCAACTAATTGTCCCAAACCAGCCATTTTTTCACTTTGAATTAACTGAGTTTGAGTATTTTGCAACTCTTTTAATGTTTGTGCGAGTTTCTCTTTTTGGCGTTGAGTTTGTTCGAGTAATTCTGCTTGCTGCAATCCAACTCCCAACTGAGTTGCAATTTGTATGAGCAAATCAACTTCATTTCTTTGCCAATCGCGGGTTTCGCTATTTTGATAAGCTGCGAGCATTCCCCAGAGTTTAGCACCTTTGAAAACAGGGATGATTATATAAGCTTTAGCCTGCATTTTTTCGAGAAGCGAAATATTGTAAGTAGAATCACAATCACCCGCCTCATAAATATTATTAACAACTAGAACATTAACCTGAGTGTCAGCTTCCCTTTGATAGTTTTGTAAATAATCATCTACAATTACAGGCACTAATTCCCCCACGGGATCCCAACCATCAGCTACCGACTCCGCTACACATTCCCCGCTTTCATCTTTCCAAAAGCGGTAAATTGCCACTCTATCGACTTCCAATAGTCGGCGAATTTCTAGAGCAGTGGTATTAAAGATTGTGTTCAAATCCAGAGATTCGCGGATTTTCTGAACTGTTGCAGCCAAAGCTTTTTCTCTTTCTGTTGCTTTGCGCTCCCTTTCGGCTGCCTTAGATAGTTTCACTGCTTGCTGTTTTACCTGCACCAAAACTGTCGTTTGCTGCAATGCTACCCCCAATTGCACGCCTACTTGTGCGAGTAAATTTATTTCTTCATCTTCCCAATAACGGGGTTGGGAATTCTGATAAGCTACCAACAATCCCCAAAGTTTATCTCCGAGGTTAATTGGTACAAAAACTTCATTGCGGGGATATTTTCCAGCTTTGGTTGCTTGTAATAATAAAGGTTCGTTGACTCGTTGGGGATTAGTCAATGGTGCCCAACCATCAACAATGGAATCAGCGACGAATTCTCCACTACCATCGCTGTAAAAACGATAGATTGCCACTCTTTCCACTTCTAGCAACTGACGTACTTCTTTAGTTGTCGTTCTAAAAATACTCTCAATATCGAGAGTTTGCCGGATTTTATCAACTGTAGTCGCTAATGCTCTTTGTCTGTGTGCAGCTTTGGCTAATTCTTCAGCTTGCTTCTGAGTTTTTTGTAAGAATTCTGCTTGCTGTAGAGCTACTCCCAACTGGGTACCGATTTGGGTGAGAAAGAAAACTTCATCGTTATGCCATATACGACAAGCAGAATTTTGATAAACAGCAAGTAAACCCCAAAGTTTATCGTTCAAATAAATTGCAACAATTATATAAGCTTTCGCTTGGTAATTTTCTAATAAATTAATATAGCAGTCGTCAAAGCCTGCATTATAAATATCATTACAAACTCGATAAACCTTCCCCTTACTAAAATCACCTCCCTGGGTGTCTTGAAGATAAGTATCAACTATCGGAGATACAGATAAATCTTTGACGCTGCATTCGTTGATATTTTCTACCAATTCTGGTCGATTTTTCTGTTCCTCAATTAAGGAAGTCCAACTTTCGGTTACCGACTCCGAGACAAATTTACCGCTCCAATCATTATTAAAGCGATAAATAACTACCCTATCGACATTAATTAGTTTTCTAACTTCCGAAGTTGTATTGCGAAAAATAACTTCTAAATCTAAAGACTGACGAATTTTTTCCACAGTTGCTGCAATCGCTTTTTGCCATTCTGCAAGTTTTGCTCTTTCAACTGCTTGGCTCAGCTGTGCCGATTGGGCTTTTACTTTTTCCAGATAATCGGCTTGTTGCAGCGCAACTCCTAAATGCTCCGAGATTTGCTGTACAAATTCGATTTCTGCTGTTTCCCACTGTCGGGGAGCATCACACTGATGAATACACAGCAATCCCCATAAATCTTCACCTTTCATCAAAGGCGCGATTATATTAGCCCGTACTTGAAATTTTTCCAAGATTTGCAGGCGCGAGCTATTAATATCGGCAGCATGAATATTAGCTACAGCCCGAATTTTACCTTCTTTATATTGCTCGGCAAATTCCTTACCAAAACAATTAGCGCGAATTTTAGTTCTGATTAACGAAACCCAATCCGAGCCAATTTCCTCGTAAATAAATTCTCCTTCCCAATCTTGTTCGGGATTAAAACAAAATACCCCAACTCTATCAGTATGAAGTAACTTACGAACTTCTGTAACTGTGGTTTTGAAAGTAGTATCTAAATCTAAAGACTTACGGATACGAGAAAATACTCCGTTCAAAGCTCTCTGTAGTTCTACTTGATACTGTGCTTGGCGGAGTAAATCGGTATGCTCTAAAGCAACTCCTAAATGTTCGGCAATTTGGCTGACAAAATCAATTTCCGATTGCTGCCACACTCGTGGAGAGCTACATTGATGAATGCATAATAATCACCAAAGGCGATCGTCGCCTTTGAGTAAGGGAGCGACAATATTGGCACGAATTTGAAATTTCGCCAAAATCTCAAAGTAACAATCTAGGTAATTTTCTTTGTAAATATCAGATATTACACTGACTCGTCCTTGTTTGTATAAATCGGCAAACCGGATACTAAAGCAGCGGTCGTGAACTTTTGCAGCTAATGCCGAATCCCATTCGGGTGCTACATCCTCAGAGATAAATTCCCCTTCCCATTCTTGTTCGGGATAAAAACGAAACACTCCAACTCTGTCAGCAGCAACAAGTTGTCGTACTTGTGTGACGGTAGTGTTGAAAATGGTTTCTATGTCTAAAGATTCTCGAATCTTGGCAATTACACCCGCTAAAGCTTTTTGTTTTTTGTTGTGACTAACACAGCTTATTAGCTCTGCCGGATTATCTTGTGGTGATGCAACTGATTCTTCAAAGAATTCTGTAGTAAAAGTATCTTCCATACCGGGGAAAAATCACTCAATTATCTTCCCTAATGATTCCCAATCCCATAAGCAGAATATCATATTTAATGCTATTCGATTAGCATCAAACTACTTCAGTACACACACTATGTAACTGTTTATCCCAGGGTTCTACAGGAACTTTAGGAAAATAAGCAAAATCAAAAACAATGCCTATTGTTGGTATTGATTGCCAATCGGGAGAACTTAAGAAACGATCGTAATAACCCCCACCGTAACCCAAACGATAACCTTGATAATCGCAAGCAACACAAGGAACCAAAATTAAATCAACTCCATCGGGATTAATTTTTGCTGAATCGGGATGCGGTTCGCGGATACCGTATTTACCAATTACTAATTGATTTTGAGGTGTCCAAATATGCCAGCTTAGCGATTTATCAACACAGCGAGGAAATCCCCATATTTTTGTATTATCTGAGAATAAATAATTTAGATCGGGTTCTTGACGAAAGCTAAAATAAGCTAGTACTGTTTTAGCTTGTTTGAATAACTTTGAATTAAAAAGATTTGTACAGATAGCTTGACTTTTTACATGCCACTCTTCTTGTGAAAGAGATTGACGTTGCTTAATAATTTTGCGACGTAATTCTGTTTTTTCCGATTGATGTTGGCTCTGATTCACAATTTGAGAAAAAATTAATTTATAGGAATTAATTAACAAATAATTTATTGGCAAGTCAAACTTATGACTCAAAATAATATTGAGTATAAACAAACCCGCAACTTATCTATCGATAGCATTTTACATCTTTATGAAGCGAATGAATGGTCGTCAGCGAAAAAACCAAACGAATTATACAATGCTTTAATGAATTCCCATTCACTCGTAACAGCTTGGGATAAAGAAAAATTAGTCGGCTTAGTAAATTCAATTACCGATGGTTACTTAGTTGTTTATTACCCGCACTTATTAGTTCTGCCAAAGTATCAAAAACAAGGAATTGGTTTAAATTTATTAAAAATAATTACTCAAAAATATCGGGATTTTCACCAACAGATATTAGTTGCAGAGGCTGAAACTGTTGATTTTTATCGTAAATGTGGTTTTAAGAAACCAGCTGAAACTCAAGCCATGTGGATTTATCAAAGAGAAAATTAAGGCTTATTTTATAGAACTGGTCGAAGTTCAAAACCCCCGTCGTTTCACGCGGGGGATGTAGAACGAGATAGGGCATTTATGCCCCAGTCTATGGTAAAATTTAATTGTCAGTATAAGACTTTAAAACCTACCGAGGGACTCTCGGAAAGTTTACGCCCAAATCTCGAATCGGCGAGTTGAAAGGAAATATCACTCTGCCCAGAGGGTACCCATAAGAATTTTTTTCTTCTAAAAAAATTCTTATGGGAGCCCGTGGTGGCAAACGCGGTGAGCCTGGGAACCCGGCAGCTATAAGAGGATATTTCAGGCTATGCTGTCTAGGCTTGAAAGAATCTCCCTTCTTCCAGATGGGAGAGTGTCAATTTACGGCAATAGTGTAGAGACGTAGCATTGCTAGGTCTCTATATGAATAAATACCTATCGTAAGATCTACGCTACAGGCTGAGGAGCATTTTCGCGCCACCATTTAACAGTATTTTTCAACCCTTCTTTAAAGCCTACTTGAGCGGTGAAATCAAATTCTTTCTTCGCTCTTTCGGTATCTAAACAACGACGTGGTTGTCCATTTGGCTTGTCAGTTTGCCAAACAATTTCACCGTCAAATTCCATTACTTCGCAAATTATAGTAATCAAATCGCGAATCTTAATTTCATTACAAGTTCCCAAGTTCACCGGTTCCGGTTTGTTATATGATTGAGTAGCCATAACAATACCCCTCGCTGCATCTTCAGAATACAAAAATTCGCGGCTAGGGCTTCCATCACCCCAAACAGGAATTTCTTTTTCTCCCTTATCTTGGGCTTCTTGAACTTTACGAATTAAAGCCGGGATTACATGAGAACTTCTTGGATCGAAGTTATCTTCCGGACCATATAAGTTTACTGGTAGCAAATAAATTCCGTTAAAACCGTACTGTTGACGGTAAGCTTGTAACTGTACCAAAAGAGCTTTTTTAGCAATACCGAAAGGTGCATTGGTTATTTCTGGGTAGCCATTCCAGAGATTGTCTTCTTTAAATGGTACCGGAGTCAAATTAGGATAAGCACAGATAGTGCCCACACAGGTAAATTTCTCTACCCCAGCTTCATAAGCTGCATGAATTAACTGGGTTCCCATCATTAAGTTGTCGTAAAACAACTCAGCAGGTTTTTCACGATTAAGACCGATACCGCCAACGTGAGCCGCTAAATGAATTACAATATCTTGTTGGTCAACCGCACGCTTGCAGTTTTCCATCACACACAAATCATAATCTCGCGATCGCGGTATTGTAATTTTATCGGGTTCTGCTCCAGCTTTAATAAGTTGGTCTACTACTTGACGACCTAAAAAACCAGCGCCACCAGTAACCAGAATTTTTTTATTTTTTAACTTATCGGCGTTCATATTTTATTTTCGTCCTCATTGAAATTAAAAGCACTCGTGCCGTCAAGGGTTCCCTTCAAAGTTTTTTGCTCCTGAAAAAATTTTCATGGGAACCCCTCAGGTGCCCGTCAATCGATTCGCTTAAATTCAAAACAATAAATTCAAAATTCTTAACCCATAAATGAATAAGCGAAACTTGAGGTAAATAAGTGTTACTTACATTACCAACATTCTATTTATTCTGTATTTTATGGAGCCTTACGGCATAGCTGCTCGTTTTACCGTAAGGTGTTCTTCGGGGCTAATTTGAATTATAAATTTTGAATTATTGCGGTCAGCTTTTATTTAACAACATATTTAGCTGACTACGTAAAATTACATATGTAGTGCGCCCAGTTCTTGGCGAATCATGGCATTATCCTTAATCGCTTCGCCGACTTTATCGCCAGGAGAACTCAAACCTAAAGCTTGTAAATCAGCTTCTACCATTAAAGCCACAAGTTCTTCAAAGGTTACCGATGGAGTCCAACCCAACTTTTGTCTAGCTTTAGAAGAATCTCCAATCAACAAATCTACTTCTGCAGGGCGTAAATAACGCTCGTCAAACTTGACATAGTCTTCCCAATTAAGATTTACGTAATTGAATGCTAATTGTAAAAACTCTCGTACTTCATGAGTTTCGTTTGTCGCAATCACATAATCGTCAGGCTGTTCTTGTTGCAACATCATCCACATTGCCCGCACGTAATCTTTCGCATAACCCCAGTCTCTCTTGGAGTCTAGATTACCCATGTAAATATCTTTCTGCTTACCAGCAACAATCCGAGCAACTGCTCTGGTAATTTTACGAGTTACGAAAGTTTCACCGCGACGGGGTGATTCGTGGTTAAACAAAATACCATTACACGCGAACATATTGTAAGATTCGCGGTAATTAATAGTTTGCCAATGGCTGTAAACCTTAGCACAAGCGTAAGGACTGCGTGGATAAAATGGGGTATCTTCTTTTTGCGGCACTGCTTGTACCAAACCGAACATTTCTGAAGAACCAGCTTGATAAAAACGTACTTCAATCCCAGTACGCTGCTGATAGTCGCGGATTGCCTCTAATAAACGTAGGGTTCCCATTCCTACAGCATCCACCGTGTATTCAGGTGAATCAAAACTTACCCGTACATGGGATTGAGCACCCAAGTTGTAGATTTCTACTGGCTGGACTTCTTCGAGAATGCGGCGTAGCGTCGTACCATCGGTCAAGTCACCGTAATGAAGAAATAATTTTACTCCTTCTCTATGAGGATCTTCATAAATGTGGTCGATACGATCTGTATTGAAGGTGGAAGTACGGCGAATAATACCGTGTACTTCATAACCTTGTTCTAATAAAAATTCACTCAGATAAGAACCATCTTGTCCGGTAATACCAGTAATCAACGCTCGCTTTTGTTGGGTCATTCTCCTTTATTCCTTCCTTATTTTTTTATGAAATTAATACAGGTAGCCTGGTTTAAGCTAACAGGAATGCAATTACTTGCCCTCCGGGGAAACCTTCTAGTTT
>JBHJJJ010000098.1:0-38436 GCA_050042755.1 Rivularia sp. (in: cyanobacteria) | reverse complement strand
CGTAACTTCCAATTCTTGTTGGTAGGCTATGTTTGCTTGTTCTTTATTTTCTGCTTTATCACCTAAAAGTCTGTTGCGGTAAGCATTGCCTAATTTATTTAGCGTCTTTGCCCTATCATAGGGGAAACCTTCGCGGGTTTTAACTTGCAATGCTTGTTGGAAGGCTATGATTGCTTGTTCAATATTATCGGCTTTATCACCTAAAATTCTGTTGCGGTAAGCAGTGCCTAAATTCATTTGCGTCAAAGCCCAATCATAGGGGAAAGCTTGGCGGGTTGTAACTTGCAAAGCTTGTTGGAAGGCTATAATTGCTTGTTCAATATTATCGGCTTTATCACCATTAATTCTGTCGCCGTAAGCAGTGCCTAAATTCATTTGCGTCAAAGCCCAATCATAGGGGAAAGCTTCGCGGGTTTTAACTTGCAATGCTTGTTGGTAGGCAATGATTGCTTGTTCAATATTATCGGCTTTATCACCTTTTATTCTTTCCCAGTAAGCAATGCCTAAATTATTTTGTGTCTTTGCCCAGTTTTCGGGAAAAGCTTCGCGGGTATAGAATTTGAGAACAATTTCATGAGAGGCGAGGCGATCGCAATTTCCACATTGCTAGCTTTACTACCCCGAGGAAACTCCCGAATCCGATTACCAAAATAAAAAATAGCTGCTGTGATAGATTGTGCTTCATTGGGTTGTGCTTGCTCAAACTTAGTCGTTACCCAATCGCGCAATATGTCAGGGAAATTATCATTAAGTAGATGTGTATTGGCATCAAATAAGGGATAAACAACTTCTGCATCGCCGTTGCTTTCTCTAATTACTTGTAAAACATCTTCTAAAAATTGTAAAGCTGCTGAAGCATCGTGACTCTGCTCGCTCATAACCCGAATTCCAACCACACCTTTATATTATTTCAGTGAAGTGATTTGGGATTTCGGAAAAATTTCGAGTATTCTATGATGCTTTAGATTAAAAGGGTAAATTATTGATGGTGCGTGACGGTAGTTTCAAATTATTTTTTTACAGATAAATTATTGATGGTGCGTGACGGTATTTTCAGATTTGTTCGTTACAGATGATAATTTACTCTAACCGTCACACAACGGCAATATTGCCCGAAGTTAATCTACACCGCAATTTGCCTCCCCTACGAGATATGAATTATTGATGGTGGGTGGGGGTAATTTCTGCCAAATTTTTTGTAGGGTGCTGTGACGGTTACGATCATTTATCACCAGTAACGAAATAATTTGAACATACCGTCACGCACCATCTAGTAACGAAATTATTTGAACATACCGTCACGCACCATAAATACTTAACCGCCACATTGATAACATAAATTCACAAACACAACAGCAAATCAATGATTTATCTACAACTCAGTTAGAAGACTTAGGAGAAGCATTGTTAGATTTTTCGAGCCAAAATGATTTAATCTCCTGGTTAGAAAACAATATTCACTCTTATTTTATCTAGATATGAAATCCAGATAAATTATCGATGGTGGGTGACGGTATTTTCAAATTGTTTTTTTATAGATAAATGATTGATGGTGCGTGACGGTATTTTCAAATTTGTTCGTTACAGGTGATAAATTACTGTAACCGTCACACACCCTACGAGATAGGAAATATTGATGATGGGTGACGGTATTTTCAAATTGTTTTTTTATAGATAAATGATTGATGGTGGGTGACGGTATTTTCAAGTTTGTTCGTTAGAGATGATAAATGATCGTAACCGTCACACACCCTACAACTAAATATAGCCCCTGGAGAGGGGCTAAGTTTTCGGTAGCTCCACCATAGCTAGAGTGAGAGCGGTTGAGCGCAACCTCTACCCAGAAATTGATGGTACGTGACGGTATTTTCAAATTGTTTTTTTACAGATAAATTATTGATGGTGCGTGACGGTATTTTCAGATTTGTTCGTTAGAGATGATAAGTTATCGTAACCGTCGCACACCCTACAACTAATTCTTTAACAACGGCAAAGTCACAGTAAAAGTACTACCAACTCCTTCTTGACTCTGAAGTGAAATTTCACCACCATGAACTTCTACACATTTTTTCACAATTGCTAATCCCAAACCAGTACCGGAGATATTTCCAACATTAGAAGCGCGATGGAATGGTTCAAAAAGTTGCTTTTGTTCTTGTATCGGAATCCCAATTCCTGAATCTTTTATGCGTAAAATTACTGTTTTATGTTGATAAATTAAATCAAAAATAACTGTGCTGTTTGATAGAGAATATTTAACAGCGTTGCCTAATAAATTAGTTAAAATATGATGTAACAATTTTTCATCGCTTAAGATATTGATGCGATCGCCCTGGATATTAAAAATGATATCTATATTATTTTGAGTAGCAGTTAACTGTATTTCTTCAACAATAGCATGACAAAAAGCGACCAAATCAATTTCGATGAGTTCGCAATTGAGCTTACCAGAATCAGCTTTACCAATAAATGAAGCTTCGTCTAATAGCAAAGACATATTTTTAACCGCCGAACGAATCATTTGGTAATGAGCAAATTTTTTATCTGGATCTAATCTATCATCACTATTTTTTAATAATCCTGCTGCCAGTAAAATAGCATTTAAAGGATTACGAATATCGTGAGATAAGATAGATACAAATTCTGATTTGAATTGATTAACTTCTTTTGCTTTGACTAACTCTGCCGTTCTTTCTTCAACTCGATTTTTTAAAGATTTATTAACAGCACGCAAAGTCTCTAAATACTCTTTACGTTCAATAGCATAACGTATAGAACGTACCAGTAATTGTGGATTGATCTGTCGCTTAACAAGATAATCTTGCGCCCCTTTTCGTACAGCTTCTATGGCTAATTGCTCATCGTTTGTATTAGTCAATACTACAATTGGTAAACAAGGAGCGCGAGCCATTAAAGGCTTGAGAGATTCTAACCCTTGACTATCAGGTAAGGTTAAATCCAGTAAAATTAGATTGTATAAACAGGGAGTAGAAAAATCTTCATCGATTGCATCAAGTGCTTCACTCAATCTTTTGACATGAACAAGACTAAACTCGTTGAAAGAAGCTTCCTTCAAAAACTCTTGCAACAATCTAGCTTCCGCTAAATTATCTTCTATTAACAAGATATGTATCAAGTCTGCTGTCATATCAGTTATCAATTATCAATTATCAATTATTAACTGTTCATTGTTCATTGTTCATTGTTCATTGTTAACTGTTCATTGTTCATTGTTCATTGTTCATTGTTCATTGATCATTGTTCACTGTTCACTTGGTAAAGTGACTGTTTCTAACCAAAAATCTTCAATTCTCTGAACTATTTTGAACAATTGGCTGATATTACGAGATTTGGTAATATAACAATTAACATGTAGGTCGTAACTGTGAAAAATATCATCCTCATTATGTGATGTAGTCAAAACTATAACTGGAATGCGTTTGAGTTTGGAGTCTGTTTTAATTTCTGCTAGTACTTCTCTACCGTCTTTTTTCGGTAAATTTAAATCCAAGAGAATTAAATCGGGGCGAGGTGCACTACTATACTCGCCCTCTCGACGCAAAAAAGCCATAGCTTCTATCCCATCCCTAACCGTCATTACTTCATGAGGTAAGGAACTATTTTTTAAAGCTTCTTGGATGAGACGAACATCTGCTTTGTTATCTTCTACCAAAAAGATGATTTTGCGTTTTTCTTCCGTTTCTACGCTCACGTTCGCGTCCTTTTACTGGAATAGTAAAATAGAATGTAGCACCTTCACCTAATTGTGATTCTACCCAGATATTCCCCCGATGACCCAAAGCGATTTTTTTACAGATAGCTAAACCCATACCCGTACCTGGATATTCATCGCGGGTATGCAATCTTTGGAATATCACAAAAATGCGATCGCTAAATCGTGGCTCAATTCCAATTCCGTTATCGCTGACTGAAAACATCCATTCGTCTTCGGAGCGAGATACACCAATATGAATTTCTGGTGGTTTCTCGGTGCGGAATTTAATTGCATTACCAATCAAGTTTTGAAATAGCTGCATTAGCTGAGTGCTATCAGCCATAACGGTTGGTAATTCGTCATGGGTAATCTTAGCACCTGTTTGAGTAATACGTCTGCGAAGATTGTTTAAGGCTTTTTCTAATGCTGCTTCTGCGGAAATTGATGCAAACTCGATACCTTGCATATCGACTTTAGAATATGCAAGTACGTCATCTATCAAAGTTTGCATTAAGCTTACCCCTCCGACGACATAACCAATAAATTCCGACGCGTCTTCATCAAGGGCATTTTGATAGCGCATTTCCAAAAGCTGTACGTAGTTAGCTACTTGATTCAAAGGCTCTTGTAAATCATGAGAAGCAACATAAGCAAACTTTTTCAATTCGGCATTAGAACGTTCTAAATCTGCTGCTAACTGTGCCAATTCTTCTGCTTGACGCAATACAATATTAACGATTGCTTTGCGTAATTCTAATGCTGCTTTGATTTCAACTTCTTCCCAAGGCAAAGAGGTTAAACGAACGGTTTCTTTCCATAATTCAAAAGACTTACGGGGACACAAACGTAAATCTCCAGAGTCTTGATTTATTTCAAATGCTTTATTAGGATTTCCCCCCCAATTAACTGTTTGAATTACTTCTGGACGGAACCATAATACGTAATTTCTTTTACCAATAGGAATCGCTAATAATCCACTCGCAATATTTTTAAAATTTTCAGCATCTGGATACATTTCTGCAAGAGAATTCGTGTAGAAAATTTCTTCATCAACGTTTTTTTGCAACCAGGTGACTAGAAAATTTAATTCTTCTTGTTTGGGAGTTTCACCAATTAAGGTGTAATTACCGCTAAAGCAAATTGCTGCACCTTGAGCGCTAGTTAAGTCTAATAAATTTGGCTGATGCTTGATTAAACCACGAATAAAATTTTCCTCTTGGGACATATAATCAACCAAAGCAGTTTGAATATATGTTAATTTCATCCGATAATTATAATCTTCTGTTTCCTCTCTGGTGTAAATTTCACCGAATATCATTCTTCCTAAAAATTCACAGGCTTTCCGCAATTCATAGGAAACAAACTTAGGTGTTTGATGGTGACAAGCAATCAACCCCCAGAGTCTACCTTCTTTAATTAAGGAAATAGTTAAAGAAGCGCCAACACCCATATTATGTAAATATTCGACATGACAGGGGAAAGGACTTCTAAGAGTAGAATTAATTAAATCAATTGGACGTTCGGTAATTGGATTTAAAGGCGGAAATATCTCTACTGGTTCGCTTTGAGTATCCGGTATTAATCTAATTAAATTAGAAAGAAACATCTTTCTCGCTGGTTTGGGAATATCTGATTCTGGGAAATTCAAACCCAGATAAGATTCCATACTTTCCAACTTATCTTCGGCAAGTACACAACCATGTCCATCTTCAATAAATTTATAAAGCATCACCCTGTCAAATTCGGTGACCTTTCGGACTGTTTCGACAATAATTTGACAGTAATCCTGAAGATTAGCACTTTCCTGTAACTGATTAATAGAAGCTTTAGCTAAATGATAAAAACTTAAAAAAGGAATATTATCCTCAGAAATTGCCGGTTCTAATTCTAGAATTAAAATTCCTTCCGAATTCCGATGAAATAAGGCATCAAAGACAATATAATCTTCTCTTCTTTTTTTGACCCAGATTTTTGTCGGATTAATTAAATCAAGAGAATCTTCTGCTAAACGTGCTTGTATCCTGCCGATTTGATAAGGATCTAATAAATCTTCTAAACTTGTTTCTAAAAGATTTTCTATTGAAATATCAAGAGCTAAAGCTGCATTACGACTAACTTGTAAAATTTTTAATTCGGGTTCCTGAAGAACAAGTAATATGCCATGATGCTGAATTTGACTGCGTAAATTAATTACTGGTTCTTTTAAGCTTGTTAAATCTAAAGAATCCAATTTTGAATCAATTAACATTATAATTCTCCAATATTTTGAGTTTCACTACCAATTCATTGCAATCTACAGAACAGTTCTAAGGTATGCGTTTGCAACATAGTTATTTGGCTTTAAAGTACCAATACGTAGTATTTTTTATATAACAGTTCCTTTATCCATCTTCTACTAAAGGTGAAGAGAGCTTAGGGTTAAGGTGTAGGCAATCTACCCCCATCGGAAGCGAAGGGTTCCCATAAGAATTTTTTCTTCTAAAAAAATTCTTATGGGTGCCCGCGAGAACCGCTATAGCTTACTCCATAGGTATATTTATTTAATTCTTCAATTAAATAACTTCGCGTTATCAATATAACAAACTAATACATATATGACCGATAAGAATTATCAAAGAATCAGTAGTTATAGCAAGAGTAAAAACATCCCTTAAATTGACGACTAAAAAATATTTATTAACAAATATTTAAATTTAATAATTTATGTTGATTTTCTGAATCAGAAAAATATAATTGGTAATTGAAATACACCAGTAACTTTTTGAACGAGTGATATCTTTTCCCTTTGTATTGGAATTATTAAACATACTCATTTCAAAAACTCTGCGAACCTCTGCGCTTACCTCCGCCCTCCTCTGCGTTGAAGAAATATATAAATCCGGTGCAACCGGAATTGATATGATAACTGATAAATAATTAAATCCAAGAAGTAAACCACATCCGCAATTTATAAGCACCAGGAGAAAGAGGTAAACCTAAATATATCGGCATCCAAAAAATAAAAGCAATAATAATTAGAGAAATAACCACAAGTCCAAAAGCGCGAAGTTCTATATGAGAACTACGGAAGCATTTATCTATCAACCAAGCTAACGCCAGAAATGCAAAAACTACAGCAGTCATATAATGATAGATGAAAACACAACGACTTACTTTTACCCAAGGTAGTAAATTAGCGGCATAATTTAAGATCAAATATAAAGCAATTCCAGTATCAATAGAAAATGATTGATTAATCCATAAATGATTTTGTCTAATTGAAGGAATTACTATTTGCTTAATTAAAATTACCACAGATAAAAACAAAATCGCAGCAAAACCAAACCACCATAAAAACGGATTGCCCATTGCATGAACATCATATATGATTTTACCTGCACCCGAAGGTAAAGAAGGTCCTACAATTGGTACAACTTCCTGAGGATTTGATGCTGTTTGATAAAAATAAGCAATCGGACGAGTTAATAATGGCCATTTGTACCAAGCTGCACAGTAAGGATGTATATCAGAAGTATTACCACCAAGACGATCGTGGAATGAGAAAATTTGTGTATGTACTTCTATTAATCCGTGTTTTGGATTTTGTAGGAGATGAGGTATCCAAATTAAGCTATATGTTATGAGTGGGATTATTCCTAAGTAAAATGCAGCTGTCAAAATCTTCAGTTGACCGATTTTTTGTAACGGTAATAATAAAGGTTTGGTAGTAGGTTTTTCTGATATAGTTAATATTGTACTAGGTTGTCTTAATTCCGCTGTAGAATCATAATCTGAAGTATTGTTTATCGTATTTATTTTATCTATTACTGTATCTTTCGCCGCGAAGTGTTGCTTTAACCAACCAAGTATCCAATTTAAATATACGCCAATTAAAAAAAATAAACCATTCCATTTTGTCGCGATCGCAGCACCGAAACTAATTCCAGAAAGTATTAAATAAAGCCTACGTTGCTTTTTAGTATTCGCCAAAGCGAGTAATAACAACCATTGTCCTAATAATCCAAAAATAACAATATATTGATTAATTAAAGCGTAACGAGATTCAACCAAAAATATGCCGTCACAAGCTGCAAACAAACCTGCCAAAAAAGCAAAACTACGACGATAACTTAATTGATAAGCGATTCCAGAAATAATCATAGGAATAAAAGCACCAAACAGAGCATTTATCCACCGATAACTCCAAGGAGAGCGTACCACACCCGTAAGAGTATTTACCGTATCTTGCCAAAAAGGGAAATAGGAACTCAGCCACATTCCAATAGCGATGATATACTTTCCTAATGGTGGATGACCATCAAAAAATGAAGTTTGAGTGAGATAATTTTCAGCAAACTGAGCGTAGTAAACCTCATCAAATACTAGGGTATTAAATCGTCCCAATCCCCAAAATCTCAAGGCGAGTGACAGCAGAAATACGGCTATCATGCCAATCTTAAACAAATAAAAAGACTGTTTTTGAGTCATCACTGAATTAATAAGCGCCGAAATCTAATATGATATTAAGACGTGTACTTACGCCCCTACATCATTGAAGCGCATTTTTGATTAATTTTCTGATGCATTTTATTTGAATAATAAAAGCTTTACAGCACCGTAATACTGATTTGTCATTTCTAAAGGTTTCATAGCCAACTGTTGAGTAACTTTGGAGGATGTTTGAGAAGTTATAAATAAAACTCGTAAATTTTAAGATGTCCCATTATCCCCCTTTAAAAGGTTTAACCCCCCTTTTATAAGGGGAGCCACTCCGTTGCTCCGGAATACGCACCGTTGTAGGAAGTGGCGTGGGAAGGGGGGATAATCCGAAAGCTGGGCAAAAAACTATACTTTTCAAATATCCTCTTAAGTAAAGCATGATTTTCTCGTGTCACCACGACATAAATTACTGGCAGTTGTAAAAAAAATTTAAATTCCATAGCGCCGGTTTATGAATAAATTAATCGATAAAACACGAGTAATTCTAATTGGTGGCTCTTCTCATGTAGGCAAATCTACCCTTGCCCAATCTTTAGCGGCAAAACTTGGTTGGAGCTATCGCTCTACAGACAAACTTGCTCGGCATCCCGGGCGACCTTGGATGGGAAAAAAGCTAAAACCGATTCCAGAGCATGTAGCACAACATTATAAAACTCTATCTGCCGAAGTTCTTTTTTTAGATGTATTGTCGCATTATCAAAAAAATGTTCTGCCGCAAGTCGAAGTTATTGTTCATTGTCATGCATCGGATTTATCAAAGGAATGCCTTATAGTTGAAGGCTCTGCGTTATGGCCAGAATTTGTCGCTAATTTAGTTGGTGAAGATGGTGTTAGAGCGATTTGGCTTACGGCTAGCGAGAAACTCTTCCGAAATCGAATCAAGCGTGAAAGTAATTTTGATAATGTAGCTGAGAATGAAAAGTATTTAATTCAAAAGTTTCTCGCTCGTACCCTCTTCTACAATAAACGCATGAGAGACGAGGTTGAGCGTCTTGGATTTATATGTATTGATGTAGAATCTATTTCAATGGCAGACGAACTTTTAGAGAAATGTATGGAATTGATGGAAGTTTCCTAACCTTCTTCAATATAAAAATTATTGTAGGTTGGGTAAAGCGGAGCGTAACCCAAGACTTCAAGTAGTAGTTAAGTTGTTGTGCATCTAATCACCAGACTAATATCTTAAGTTTAGTTAAGTAGACTGAAAATCTTACCCAGTTAGGATGACGGGTACCCATGACGACGACTTTTGGCTTTATTGAGAATGGTGCAAGATTAAAACGAAGGAAGAAGAAAGATAGAAGTTGGCTGGAATTGGGATGGGGATTTTAACCCCAACCCATTAAGGCGGAGCGTGGGAGGAATCTTTCAACCTAGGTTGCCGGGGAATTCAACCCATATTTAGAGGTTAAAGGTTTAATAATTTCACGAAATGCTTAACCAATATAGTCGTAGCTTCGATTGATTAGCTTCCCAGGTACGCCATTAGAAATTTTGCTTCAACCCACCGGTAACCTATAGAGTTAAGTTTGTTTGGGTAAAGCAGAATCTCCATACCTTTCTGCTGTCGAGGACATTAATTTCCTGGTGAATACAGCTAAAAGCTTGACTTTATATTTAAAAAAAGGTAAACTTCATAACCACCATAAATTTGTTTGCTCTACTAATCTAGAGAATCCCATTACTTTACAAAAAAAAGACAGCACCCCCAATCTCAAAGCCACACTCGAACCGTTGATATTAGAAATGGCTATTTGTAGGAAGTGCTGGCATAAAAGCTGTCGAAAACCGCTTTTACCTCTATAGCTCATGCAAAAATAAGAAGTTCGGACGGAATTTTTACAGATTAAAAACAGAGATTCTCTCCTGATTAAGCATTGAATATTATCTTGTCAAATTTACGCATCCACAATATATTTCCAATCCAAAACGTCTAACTTGCGAACTAAAATTAGTCGTTTTCCCACACTTCCCTACCAATCAAATCCGCTATGCGATCGCGTAGCAGAAATTCACATTTTTCTAGCTCGCATTCGATACAAACCCACTCTCTTGCCGGTATGTACTGGCACAACGTATATATAGGCTGTTGTCGGCTAACTACTCCTCTTTGAACTAATCGCCGCGCTTCATCCTGAATCACGTCTAAAGAGTAATTGATAGAAGGCACCGTATTGACACTCATAATTACCACTCGCTTTGTTACACGTAAGTATTATTCCCAAAATTTACTCGAAACGAACATGGCTCTTAACCAATTCGTTGCGATTTTTCTGTAATTTGCTATACGGAACTATTTTTATTTTGACGCTATCAAACCTCAAAAAATATAAAGATATGTTAAGAATGTCATGTTTTTATGACTTTTTAGTTATTTTGATCAAACAATTCCAATTATAGTAGCAAATATCACAATTCAATAAGTATAGTCATCAAAATTTGATGAAAGAGCGATTAAATGCTGCTGAGGGAATAGAAACAATGAAATAGCAGGATTTTTGACCTCGTAAATAGGCTTATAGCTTGAATAATCTATTTATAGCAATCATTAAGGTTAAATACATCTGTCCGTGGGGAAGCAAAAAAAATATTGTTCAAAGAAAACTGTATAAACTATCGCTTTGCATAAAGGTACATCACAAAAGCTGGAGATTTACATGCTGTTAATAATTTCTTAAACAGATGAGTAATTCTTTGGTTAATTAAAACACTACCTTAAACAAAAACTTCTCGGATAAATAGCTGTAACAAGATGAGACAACGATGGAGACAGTCTGAGTATTTAAGAGGTTCATTATTCATGAATTTCAGCCATCGATCTTCTCTACGTAGGCAGTGTAATAGAGTTTAATTTTGTGTCTAAACTATCACAATTTATCATTTTATTAAGTGCCGTCAACTTAAGTAAATTATTGGATGGCAGAATGTTAACTTTAGTAAAGGAGATAAAATTTTCTAATTATGAGGGTATATATCAATGTATGATATTGGTTTTCCCACATAAAAGAATCAAGGTGGTAATGTTTCGGTACTCATCATCCAATGAAAAAAACGAGTAAAAATTGGGTTTAATGAGAGTTCCCTAACTGGCGTTGCTTTAAAATTCAGATCTATAACCTTTGCTACTCTCGACATAAACTGAAACAGACGCACCGGGGGGTTGCGCCTGCTTATATGTTTGGCTAAGTTTAAATCAATGTAATCGCCATGCTAATGGGTACTAGATGCAATCTAGATACATTGGTGTTGATGAATTCTATTAGTCCATATCTTGCTGAATTTCTCGTGTTTGTTGATTTTTAATTTGATTTAGGAGCGATAGTACCTTGTTGCCTTTTTCAATTGAATGGTCTTCCAGGAAAACTAATTCTGGGGTACGGCGTAAACGAATTCTAGAACCAAGTTCGCTACGGACATAACCAGTTGCTGACTGTAAGCCAGCCATTGTTTCTTTTCTGGCTTCATCTGTACCATAAATTGAAACGTAGATTTTAGCGTGTTGTAAATCTCCAGAAACATTTACATTCGTAACGCTAACCATCCCTGTACCCACCCGGTCATCTTTAATTCCGTTGAGTAACATTAGGCTAATTTCCCGTTTAATTAATTCAGTAACCCGGGAAAGGCGGCGATTAGTAGCCATGAAAATAGCCTCCTAACAGAGGTTTTACTAAAGAAAATTTGGCTTTCTTGGATAGTTGATCCAACTCCCATCAATAAGCCATACCTGACTAGATTGTACTCAAACCAAGCATTGCACGCAGGGTAAAAGAAACAAAAACGAAAATCCCTACCAACATTCCTAAAAAAGCAATCAAGGTGATAGGGCGCTTAAATACCGGTTCTAACCAGCTAAAAGCATTCAAAAATATACCTAATGCAGTAGTTAGCAAATAGCGGGGGTAGCGAAATACGTTATTCCAAAAACCATCGAACATCTTTTTTTAGAGGGTCTTGTTATAAATTGTCGGTTTTTTGATGTACTAAAATAAATTGTAATCTAATATTGAAGCTCCGATTGCTCACTTCATAGATTATCTAAATAATGGCAACTCACGGCTTCAGTCCTGGGAAGAAATTTTAGTCTCGGAAATGTAACTTCTTGTAATTCAGCTATCTATAAACTTTCGCCAAAGAATTTCTAAACAAGCTTTCGGATCTCGATTTCTTAATTCAGCAAAGAATAAAGATAGTAGCAAAGAGATCCATTACCACACCTTCCACGGTGTTATTCTGCTTTTTTTACATTTCTTAGCATTATATTTATTTTTTAATTATTTATTTCTAAAGCAGATAAATATTAATAAAATTATGCAGGTTATTTATTTTCGGAGCTTATAGGTGGATTTACAAAAATTGCAGGTATTTGAGCAATTTGCCAATAATGTGGATTTTGCTTTTTGGGTTTCTTCACCCGACGTAACCGTATATTACTATATGAGTCCTGGTTATGAAAAAATTTGGGGTAGGACTATCGCTTCACTAATAGAAAATCCTCATTCATTTTTGGAAGCGGTTCATCCAGATGATGTTGAGCGTATCACGGAAGCGGCGGTAGGCAAACAACCTTGGAATATGGATGAAGAATACCGCATAATTCGTCCGGACGGTACAGTACGTTGGGTACATGATTATACTTATCCAATTTATGACGAACAGGGCAATATTTATCGTATGGCAGGTATTGCTGAAGATATTAGCGATCGCAAAGAAGAAAAAAAAGAGTTAAATCAAAGCTTAAAGGAGTTTAAGCAGTTTGCTGAAAATGTTGATATTGTCTTTTGGGTGTGCGATATTGATGTCACGGAATTTTTGTATATTAGCCCCGCTTACGAAAAAATTTGGGGTAAAAGTTGTGCTTCACTTTACGAACAACCCCGCTCTTTTTTAGATACGGTGCATCCTGAAGATCTTCCTCGTCTAATGACTGCAATTGAAAATAACCCAACATCAATTGATGAAGAATATCGTATTATGCAGCCCAACGGTACAATTCGTTGGATGCACGATCGCACTTTTCCGGTAAAAGACGAAAATGGAGGGGTTTATCATATGGCGGGTATTGCTGAAGATATAACTTACTACAAGCAAGCTGAAGAAGAAACATACAAAGCGCTGCAACGGGAACGGGAATTGAGCGATGTTAAATCTGAATTTATCGCCACAACATCTCACGAAATTCGTACGCCCTTGTCAGTAATTCAATCGTCTATTGATATTTTGCAGCACCGGATTGATAAATTGAGTGATGAGAAAAAGCAGAAACATTTTAAAAAAATTGAATCGGCAGTTCAACGTATTTCATCTATTGTTAATGACTTGTTAATCATTGCCGAAGATGAAGCTGGTTCGTTGCAATTTCAACCAAGTGAGGTTGATATAACTCAACTCTGCCAAGAAATTATTAATACAATCGTTAATTATGATGCCAACCGTATTGAGTTTAAGGTATCGGGAGATGGTGCGACTACTGCGATGCTGGATACTAAACTGATCAGTCACATATTAAATAACTTACTTGAAAACGCGCTCAAATATTCAGATCCAGACAAAAAAGTACAGTTTGAATTGGGCTTATTACCAAGTCAAATCAAATTTTGCATTCAAGATCGAGGTATTGGTATCCCCACTGAAAATTTGTCCAATATTTTCAACTCATTTTATCGTGCCGACAATATTGGAACAAAATCAGGTACGGGGCTGGGACTTTCTATTGTCAAACGGTGCGTTGATTTACATAGTGGTGGAATTGCAGTCAATAGTACTGTTGGAGAAGGAACAATTGTTAATGTGACGTTGCCTCGATAAATATTACCTAATCAATCGACTAACTTGTATTATCCCGGTATTCTCAAACATATCGAGAAGCCTCATGCAATATTTTTTTTGGTTCTTTCGTACTTGTGGCGCTAATTAATTAGTTTGAAAAAGGGAACTATTAACAGGGAACGGGGAATAGAGAAAAAAGACAATATTAGTAAATAATGTTAATTATTGAAGGTAGTAATTCCTGAAATTTTGCCGATAATTTAGCACATCTTTTTAGTCAAGAACCAATTTTTTTACTTTGAACTGCTAAAAAATTGTCGTTATCGTATTTTCGTTCTCGAAGCCAATGAACTACCGGGATTTCTCCTCTATAGTAAGTTTTCGGTCACAATGACAGATTTTTTTTGCATAAATCTCAATAAATAATGAGTAAGTCGGCACAAATAAACCCAAATACGTTTAAGAATATAAACTCGCTTCGCGTCTACAAAGCCTCCATCGATGTCACTACTCACTATTCCCTTGTCCTAATTACTATTTTCAACGCCAATCTACTTAATTTACAATCATCTAGTACTAATGTATGTCGATTCACTAAAGTATTAATACTGAGGTCAAGTAAAAAGGAAATCAAGCTAACTTATAGTCTAGGAACAATGAAACTACTTTAATATCCGAGGATATTTTTAGTAGAGCTTCCTGATTTATCTCATGACAAATGAACAATTTATTAAGCAAAAGCAAATATTTTAATTTGCATTTGTTACTTTCATTGATAGAGGACATTTTGAGTTCTTTACTGTTTCTCTCGAAACCAAATAAATCATCTAGAGTAATTGTAAATTTACTGTGAAAGTTGTACATTGAACTCAAAATTGGTAGATGTCATTCACCTGAGTGATTAACTTGCTTGAATTTCAGTATTACCGTTACGAATAGACCATGCTAGTTCTAGCAATTTAGTCCAGCGTTTTTGTAATTGTTTTGGAGTACACTTGAGTGCTTTTGCAATTACTTGGTCGTTTTGTTTGGCGCTTTTCAACTGCAACATTTGGCGTTGTTGTTCGGAAAGTTGTCCAACAAAAGCTTCCCACTGCACCGAAGACATTCCTAACTTTTGTTCCAAACTTGCACCCAACCACTGGTGTACTAATTGCCAATTATGAGTGCGTGCAAACTTTTCTACATGGTACTTAAAACGCTGTTGTAGATAATCGCGCTGACGACTAGTTAAACCTAAAATCTTGTCGATTTCTGGAGCGGAAAGATCTTGTAGTTTCAACGACAAGTAATCTACACAATCATTTTGGCCTTGAGCTTGTAGATAATTCACCAACTCTGAAACAACTCTATCGCGTTCGGCTTCTTCTGCTGGATCGAAATTGGATTGTGCGACCATTTGCGATCGCACTTGTTGAACGGCGGAACTGCGTTGATAGGATTCTGCATCTTCGGATTTGGCCGATTCTAAGGCCATTTCCATATCCACGGTAGTTTCTTGAGGTAAACGACGGCTAAAGCCTTGAGCGCGGAGTATGATTAACTGTTGGTTAGCGTTGCCTGGTAGGGAAATACGACGTTTAGCATACTGTTCGCTAAATGCCATGTACTCTCCTAACTGTAAACGAGTCCGAGGAGTGAAGTCTTGGGGTAATTCATTTTCCCGAAGAAAGGCTTTGATAGCCTCGATGTAGAATGCTTGGAGAAAATCTTCAATCAAGTTGTAACGTGCATCAAAACCTAACTGACAACCAGGAAGACTGATATGGCGGTAAACCATAGAACCAAGAGTGCTATGTAATTCTACTCTGCCGCGTCTAGAACCTAATTGATAATAATGCAGGCACTTTTGCAAGCGATGCCGCGCTAAACTAAATAACCAAGACTTAACTTGTCCGGATTTTTGAATGCGGTAGCTTTTCTCGCAAATACGTTCTACTTCTTTGGCTATCCGTGTAGCGACTACTTGAATAGTTGCGGGGGTAGCTTTAACCTGAGATTGTAATTCTTGACATATCTGCTGAATTAAGACATTGTTAGTATCCTGTTGCACTACATTTGCAGCTTGGTTTTCAACAGCAGAGGTAGAGGAAGGTAGATTAGCGAAGTTTGTTTTCATCATTTTTTAGGAGTGGTACTGCACCGTAACTACATACGGAGTCAGTCTGGGGAGGCACTTGTAGGAAAGCTTTATCTATCAAGAGTCGCCATCAGCACTGCTCACATTTATGAATGTAAGAAATATCCGCAGGTTCCGGATATGCTGATGTGTCGCTTTCTCAGGATTTCTTCAAAAGACGACTGTCACACTCTTAAGTATAAATACCCAAGCAAGCTTGAAGTATCTATCATATAAGGCTTTGCAGCTTAGTACCCCTATTCCCATATTAGCTTGATGAATGTGACAATTCGGAAATTGGAGTATCAAAATCCTCTGAAAAGACGAAGCCAAATAGCAAGGGTATTTTAACTTCCATAAAAAATAAAGCCCTTGGATCCAAAACGCGATTTTTGTCCCACCGTTGGAGTGTCGCTGATATCCAAACTTGCTTATATACTGCCTTTAATAACTCCTTAATCGTCACTCCGACATATTCTCCTAAATTTCTTATATCCAAGCTGCAGCTTCTTCCCAACCCAACCCTTGACGTACAATCGTTGGTTGTTCTTGAGTTAAATCCACAATTGTAGAAACTTGATAACCTGGTTCTTTGCCAGTATCTATAATTACATCTACTAAACTGGACATCCGGTCAAATAACTCTATTCGCGATAAGATATCTTGTTCTATCCATGAATCTTCCGAGTCAATGTCTGAAGGTGGGATATGGGCTGAAGTGGAGATAATGGGGTTTCCCAAAGCTTCTAATAAGGCTAAACAAACGGCATTTTGTGGAACTCTAATTCCAGTAGTTTTGCGTTTTGGGTTTTGTACTAATTTCGGTACTAATTTAGTCGCGGGTAACAAAAATGTGTAAGTACCAGGAATCAGGTGCTTCATAATCCGATAAGCTGCATTACTGACAAAAGCATAGGTAGCCACATTAGAAAGAGAGGGACATAAAAATGTCAGTGGTTTTTCATTAGCGAGCTGTTTTATTTGTCGTACCCGTTGTATCGCCGACTTAGCATTCAAATCGCAACCTATGGCGTAGACTGTATCAGTAGGGTAAAGCATGACTGCGCCACTTTGTAGCGCTGCTTTTATTTCTTCTATTCGACGATTTTGGGGATTATCGGGATGGATTGTCAAAATTTTTGCCATGAACGAAAAATTGGGATATGTAAAAAATTAATTCAAAAGTTATGCAAATGCCCTACCTGCCCCAGGTGAGGAGAAAATTCAAAATATTTTAGAGATGGAAATGCGAGACTGACAAAATTATTTGTAATTATGAGTAAGATTGCTTATTTTCAATGTCCTACGGGAATTTCTGGTGATATGTGTTTGGGTGCTCTGGTAAGCCTGGGAGTAAGCCTTGAATATTTAGTTGAAAATCTCAATAAGTTAGGAATTGAACAAGAATATCAATTGTGGACTGAGCTTGTTAGCCGCAACAATCAGCAAGCAACTAAAGTTCATGTAGATTTAATCAAGAATCACCATCATCACGAGCACAATAGTCATCACGGACGACATTTACCGGAAATTAAGGAAATTATTGAAAAAGCGGATTTACCTCAAAGGGCTAAGGTTTGGAGTTTGGCTATATTCCAACAATTAGCAGTTGCAGAAGGCGCGGTACACGGTATTGCCCCAGAAAAGGTTCACTTCCATGAAGTCGGTGCAGTAGATGCAATTGTGGATATTGTCGGTACTTGTTTGAGTTTAGATTGGTTAGATATTGAGTGCAATAAAGAAGGACTACCTTTACTATACTGCTCTAAGCTGCCAACTGGTGGGGGAAGTGTACGCGCAGCTCATGGGATAATCACCGTACCTGTACCAGCGGTATTAAAGTTATGGGAAATGCGAAAATGTCCCGTTTACAGTAACGGTATTGAAAAAGAATTAGTCACACCAACAGGTGCAGCTATTGTAACAACCCTTGCCACAGAATTTCGTGCGCCACCTAATATGATTCTTGAAAAAGTGGGAATGGGCGCGGGTAATTTAGATTTACCAATACCGAATATTTTACGTATTTGGTTAGGTGAAGCGACGAAAATAGAAAAAGACATTAATACCCAAATTACTCACTACAAACAAGCTAATCACCATGGAAAAGAGACAAACAAGCATTCTCTTGGTGACACTAGTCCTTATTTAGAAAACATTTCGGTTTTAGAAACACAAATAGATGATATTAGTCCTCAAGCAATTGGTTATATATTTGAAGCGCTATTTGAGAAAGGTGCTTTAGATGTTTTTACTCAAGCTGTAGTCATGAAAAAATCTCGTCCGGGAATTTTATTAACTGTTATTTGTCATCCAGAAAATATCGTTGAATGTGAAGCACTTATATTTCGTGAAACTACAACACTAGGAATCCGTCGTTTAACCCAGCAACGTGCCGTACTGCAACGAGAAATCCAAGAAATAGAAACTGAATATGGTAAAGTTAGAGTCAAAGTCGCATGGAGAAAAAGCGAAAAAAATAAAGCGATCGCAAATGTACATCCTGAATATGCAGACTGTGTGGAGTTAGCACGAAAACATGGTATTTCATTCTTAGAAATTCACAGGTTAGTATTACAAATTTGGTATTTACAAAATCATCAATAAATTTGCTTGAGTTGAAAATCTAAAATCTTACTTGAATTCAATTTATTAAAATAATCGGATAAGCTTTATTTAGCCTACCCGATTAAAAATAAGTTAAAAAATTTTATTAGTCAACAATATCTTGGAATGTTGTTTCTACTGTATTACTAGCATCTTCAACAGCGCGTTGAGTACTTAATTTTGCATCTTCAACAGCACGCTGAGTACTTAGTTTTGCATTTTTAACAGCCCGTTGAGTACTTAATTTTGCGTCTTCAGCTGTTGCCTGTACGTTGTTGGTTAGTTCATTAACTGCATCAGAGGTATCGTCTTTGATATTTTCGATTCCTCGCTTAGTTCCCTTAGCTAAATCTTCGGCATTATCTTGTGCTTCATCTGCTGCATCTTGCACGCCGTATTTGATGTTTTTACCTAAATCTTCGAGATTTTCTTCTGTCCGATCTATTAAGTCATCCGATCCATTCATAACATTAACTTTATCTTTCAAAGCCTTTGCTTTCATCTTTGCTGCAGCTTCAACATCTTTACTTCGAGGATCTACATCGCTATAGCCATTCATTCCTCCTTCATAGGTAGAATCGGGAGTTTTCGCCGTAACAGAACTACAAGCTTGAGTCACAAATAGCAATATACCTAATACAAAAGCAGTTACAACTTGCTTTATTTGAATCTTTTTCAATGTAGAAAATATTTTATTCATGGTTTACTCCTTTTTTTAGAGACTTGATTGATTTATAACCTGAAAAAGAACCAAAATGTTGACTTTTAATTGATTCTTTTCAATTCACTTTCGCCTTAGAGAATGTTTGAAAAGTATAGTTTTTAATGTAATTATCGACTTATCCCTCCAGCCCCCCTTTTGAACGGGAATTTAGGGGGTTCTAAAAGTTTTCGAGTTATATTAATCACTTTTCATCACATCCTCTTAGAATCCGACGAGTGAACCATTTCTCCTACAGCATCTGTGTTTGCTCACTAAGCAACTGTTACCTTTTGTGCTCGATGCAAAGTTTAATTCTTAATTATCAAGATTACATGAAAGTCGGCAGCTCATCCTCTAGCGAAAGTCTCATGATCTAATCGCTTCAACAATATATTTATCTTACTTTGGAGAGAGATAAGCTTTAATAATCAGAATATGGTTGAATTATGACAAGAGAATATTAAATTTAACTGTATATAAATATATAGTCATCAACTTTTATATGATAATTCCTTAAAATTAGTTTTAAGATATAAGTTGCAATGTTAACTTTAATTAATTGTTCACTTTGCAATTGTTCATATGTTATTAACAAAACAGCGGAAAATTTGATTTCTGATATCTCTGGTAAAACTTTGTAAACTTAGGATTGCTCAATCTAGGATATTAATAATTTATCTTCTCATGTGCATAATTACAATTTAATTTATCCTTAAGCTTACGTAATTCCTACAGAAGTAAAAATATCAAATATAAATATTTAAATTTTTTAAATAAAGTTACCAGAAAAACTTGGGATTACGACTGATTTAACATATCATTTTTTGTGTTCGTCTATCGAAAAAAGATGTCGGCAAAATTACAAAAATTATGAAGCAAGTTTTACGCTGGCTACTTCTGGGTGGAGCGCTGTTTTTTTTAGCAAGCGCTTTAAGAAATAATTGGCAAGAAATCGCAGCTATTCGTATTGATGGGGTTGCATGGGCTATTTTAACAATTGCAACTGGGATAACCTTGCTCGCACATGTTTGGGCTGGGTGGGTATGGACTTGGATTCTTAGAGATTTGAATCAATCAATAAGTTCTACGCAACTTATTCAAGTTTATCTTAAAACAAACATTGCTAAGTATTTACCGGGTAATGTAGGACATTACATCGGGCGAATTATGGGAGCCAAAAATTTAAGAGTTAGTACTACTGCTGCGACTATAAGCGTACTACTCGAACCCCTATTAATGACAGCAGCAGCTTTAATCGTTGTTCTTTTATGTAGTAAGTTTATTTTAGGTTCGGATTCACTTACTTTACTAGTAGGAGCAATATTAGGTTTAGTCGCGGTGCTTTGCGTGCTTCATCCTTTGTTTCTCAATCCAGTAATTCGTTTCGTACACCGTCAGAAAAATAATAAATCCGGAACTGGTAATGTAGGTAGTTTTGCTTTGAGCATGAGTCGCTATCCACTAATACCTTTAGTAGGAGAATTAGGCTTTTTACTATTACGTAGTGGGGGTTTTATTCTAACTGTATATGCAATAGCCCCAATAAATTTTAGCCAACTTCCTTTAATAATAGGAGCATTTAGTTTTGCTTGGTTGTTGGGATTAGTTATTCCTGGTGCGCCTGGTGGTTTAGGAGTATTTGAAACAACTGCGATCGCACTTTTACAGAATTTTTTCCCAACCGCACTCATTATTGCTGCTAGTGGTTTGTATCGTTTAATTAGTATTTTAGCTGAAACTGCTGCTGCTGGTATTGCTTGCTTGGATGAACGTCGGGTTTAATTATTATTTATTTACATAGATTAGGTCGAATATTTATCCTTTTGGGGTTAATTTAAGTTGAGAAAATATACGGTAAGTATCTAAATTTGTCCCGGAATCACTGCTGTTTGAGCCGTCTTGCATTTTGATCAAGTTATATTCCACATTATCTGCATAAATTGCAAAAGTTATATTGAATATTTCGATAAAATTAATTACCCACTCACACTCATGTTCAGGAAAATTTTCATAATAATTTATGAGATTAGCAATACGCATTTCTAAATGACGGCGCGAGTATTTGCTAATCAACACTATTTTAAGAAGTGTAATCACTAATGTTAGTGGATTCCCTTGAGAAAGTAGTAAAACAAATAGCTGTGAAGGCTCTGTTCCATTTTCTGAGGTCAGACAATCAATAATTTTATTACAAGTTCTCAAAAATAAATTCTTATCAATTATTTCTTTGTTATGGTTTGTTTTCCACCCAAATAGCTTTTCAGATAGTCGTAGTTCTAAAGTTTCAACAAATCTTTTTTGACCTACCGAATATATCAAATACTTGAACAAACTTTCTTTGAATTCTTGGAAATTTTGGTTATAAGTTTGCTTGATAAATATATTGGCAAGATTTTCATAACTAAACACGCCTTTTCTAACAACAATTGCTTTAATTAAACGTAAAACTTCATCTCCTAAAATACTCGGATTTTTGTAGCGATTAGTGCTAGAAGCAGAAGATTGAGAACGAGCAATATACATTGCTAATTCAAATTTGAATTTATCTTTTAATTGTTTAGAAAGACGTTTTGCAGCTTGTTGTTGTTCTTTGGGATTATTTTTATCTGTTGACTGAGCTAATAATAAATAAGAACTATAACGATTTGTCCAATGTAGCTTGCTTTGCTCTTCATGTCTAATCGCAAATAACTTAAGTTCTTGGCAATCTTTACTATTAATGAAGTTTGTCAACCAAGCTCTAAAAATATTAACTTTTTTAGAATGAGTCAAACTATTTTTGGGCTTATAATCTGTAAATAAATCAATTAATTTTTGAATATATTTATATTTACGACGATTTTCCCAATTATTAATAAGTATATAACAAGTCCGTTTAAGAGTATTGCAAAACTCAGGTTCGTTACTACCGACAAAAATTTGGTATATTCCTAACTCAGAATCTGAATTAGCTGAATCTAAACAATCTATAAATAAATTCTTAAATTCTTGTAAAACTTCCTCTGGCTCAAGGTTTTGAACAACTTCTATAAAAAAGTTATAGACTCTTTCTTGTGCAAACTGCACATCTAATCCTCTATCATTCAAATCAAGAAGATGCTTTTTACCCTGTATACTTGGTCTGTGAACAATCATGTTGTGGCTCTCAAGACCCAAAAGTCTCCTATTAGCTATTGCTACTAGCTTATCCTTCTCAAACAGGAGCATCAATTGATTGTTCAAAACTTAAGTATTTTTTTGACATAAATTTGATAAATTTATGATTTTAGGATAAAAATATTGCATTCACTTGTGTAATTACCGAATATATAATATGAAAATTATACCGGATTCGACCGTATCCTTAATTAGTTAATACTTTTGTAATTACTAAAATCAGGAAAATACAGGTTTCCTTGCGAACAATTAAAAATTTTTCGCAAAATATAATCCATTACCCTAAATTTTAAAAGTTACGGGAACATTATTCTAAAATTTTCCATCTACCATTAAGGTTGGTGCTGTCTGAGAATATGGGTTTGATTTCGTTCAACCCAATCTACAATTTTTTGGTAATCGATAAGCGAGATAAGAGTAGTTTTACACCCAATATTTTGGGTCTTGGGCAGTTTTTCCCATAGGTCATATCATGTCCGGTAAATTACCCATAACATGTTCATAGGGAGTGGAACGCAGTAACTTGGCGATCGCAACACTTTGAGATTACTGACGCTTTCCTCGCTCTGGAAGGTTATTTGAACGGACATCATATTGTTTTTTTATTGCTAGGACGGCCCGCAACTGGCATATTTTACTTGTAGGGTGCTTGTACACTGACTAATTGTTTACGCAATAATAAGGCAATCAGTGTACGGCACCAACCGAGTCTTGTGACAATTGCGTAAGTCCTGATTGCTTTAAAAACCCATTCATTAGTAACAAGGCTGCCGAATTTTTCCGGTTTTTAGTGTAGCTGTAAAAAATCAAAAAAATTATCCCAGATACAATTATATCTGGGACATTAATCAAACTTTAAATAGTTAGTGGGGGTGGAGGGACTTGAACCCTCACGACTTTATAAGGTCAACGGATTTTCATTCTTCCGCAGTTTTCACTACTGCCTCGACCGTTTTCTCAACTACAAGGCTTTAAGAATTGGACTCTCCCTTCACCCTCGACTTGGCAAACAATTAAATAATTATTTGCTACATACGTTAGGGTAGCTCCCGTCGAGTCTCTGCACCTTCCGAACTAAAGAAATTAATAGTTTTTAGCTATTATCTCTAAACTATGGTTCGGCTTGGCTCAGGATTGCCATGTCTCTTGTAAGATTTAGGTTTCCCTGAGTTTGAGAGCATCCACTTGAAGAATTTCTTCAACAAGGCTCAACTTCTTAAGTCCGTAGCGTCTACCATTCCGCCACACCCCCATTTATTTTGTTGGGGTTGTCGATATCAGCTTGGTGTGCAAATATCTCCTCATCTATTTGAACATCAATTGCGTATTTTGTCCAACTTTTTCTCAAAATTTTTTTTAATTTTGATTTTTATTTCTCTCAAAGGCTTACATAGAAAGGTATTCAGCTTTATTCAGACGATCGATCGCAGAGTATCTGGACACAACATTACTTCTATCCTGACTTTATGATTACCGCAGTTAAGGAAGAAGGGGAAGAAATTTTGCTCGGTAATCAATTAGCGTAAATTTTGTAAAGAACTATTGTGAAGCTGTTACACAATCTTTGAATTAGTTAATCAACCAAGAATCCAATGTCAAACTGCCTTTCTTTGTGTAGGCAAATTTGTAAGCACTTTTAAGTTCCATGAAACGAGTTTTGTGTCAGAATGAAAGGTAATCAAAATTCCCAAGTAAAGCGATAATGCCCAATTATTGGGTAAATATCACCACCTAACTTGATATCGTCATCCCATGGCTTTCACTGTTTTCATGCAGCAGTTAATCCCAAATTAGCAGAAGTTGCTATTGACTTCCTTCAAGTTTTGAGGTCAAATCACTAAACCAAGAATTCCACCAACGAGTGCCGTGGATTCCGTCAGTTTTGAAAATATATGTAAACCTAATCTACTTGTACTTATTTAGACAAAAATGCAACAGAATCTACTTAGTTACCTACAGGACGAAACCCTCATTCTACCTTTAGCCTACCTAGTCTTGGCAGGGTCTTACTTATTAGTAATTCCAGTCTTGGTGTTATCCTACCTGAAACTTCGCTGGTATTCAGCAAGTTCTTTTGAACGTGGTTTTATGTATTTCTTAGTATTTTTGTTCTTCCCAGGCTTGTTACTCCTATCGCCGTTCCTTAATTTTCGGCCCCGGCGACGACGAATTGAAGTTTAAAATCTATCGGTAGGTCATATTTAGAAATGCGACGCATTGACGCTATTGGAATCGTATTTGGCGTTTTTGTTTTAGGGGGTTTTGCGTATATAGTCCTTGAGTTTGCAGGTTTAAATAGCTTTAGCGCTGGTATTTGGAGCCAAGTTTTATTAGTTGGTGGTTTAATTGGCTGGTTGCTTAGCTATCTATTTCGTGCGGTGGGAAACAAAATGACCTACCATCAACAGCGGGAAGAATACGAAAAAGCCTTTTTACAAAATCAGCTAGACAAACTTTCTCCCGAACAAAGAGAGAAACTCTTAGCAGAGGTAGAACAGCAAGAAAATAATTGACACGTTTGTGCTACTCAATATGTAAGCAAGTTTAGACGTGATTACTTGTTTTAGATTGGCATAGGAATGGTTAACCTTCAAGATGCTTTTAGGAAAAAAATCGCGCTCAGTAATTGTGTCGGCTAATAGACGGTTTTCTCACATACCCCAGACGTTTAAGTATTAACTCCTAAATCAATTCCTACTACATAATATATTTAAGTGTTACTAGATTATTTAGTAAAAAAAATACTTTTTTAATATCAGTATATAGCCATCGTGTAAAGTCCAGCTAATTACTTACTATATAGCCCAGAACCTAGGCAATTCCTTACTATGCGTTACTCACGATCTCTTACCAGCCCTACAGTTTGAGGTAAATAGGTACGCATAAATAAATCAAGCTACGTAAAAGAATGTAAATGACCATAATTTGCTCACTCAATCTGATTATCTTGAAAAGTTGCTTCCCTTGGGGTTTCCCCAAGGGCACTTTATGTCCTAATGTCCTAATGTGCTAACGGACACGCTTCGCGCTATTGACTACTCCCTTGTCAAAGGTTCCCAATATAATTTTTCCCATGTACCTATTTAGTTAAACCCGATATGGTAGCATGCCCACAAAATCAAAAAATAATTACGGAGTCCTTTTGAGTTGGGGGAGTAGGGAATAATGAATAGGGAGTAGAAAAAATATAAAAGCGTTTTACAACTTTTTTTCGACTAATTTTGCTATGGTCACCACTAGTAGTCTTTTTGATTAAAAATACTTAGCAGTATTTCATAAGTATTTTTAATGGATAAAAATTAATTATCACCAGACAGGTATTTTTGTTACAATTAGTGACTTTTTGTTGAAATCCCATTTTTAGACCCGGGAAAGCACATAGTTAAACAAGGCTGGAAAACAATTGTAGCGGGTAATTTGGGTTAATTGTGGATGATTACTAATATTGATAACAATAAAAAACTATATAAAAAAAGCATAACAACAATGTTTGATTAAGCCGCCAGCAGTAGACAATTTCACCGATATGATCTTGAATATATAAGGCTATTACCAACAGTAAAAAAACTAGCTGGTAGTCAGTTTTATATTTTCGTTATTATGTGAAATTGAGTAAGGTATAAATGACGAGTGTGAGAGAGTGTAAATTATCAATGACTTTAATTTTGTCACGTTATAGGGGCAAAGGCTATGAGTGAAAGTATGGCATTTATTGGCGGAGTTGCAGTAGCTGGGCTGGCAGCTCTTTTATTGTTGAAGGGTTCGGGTAATTCTATACAACCCAATTTCAATGTTACCCCACAAGTGCAAGCTCCTGTAGTTGCACCACCCATGATGAGTCAACCAGGAACTTATCCCGGTTTAGCACCCTATCCAAACCAAGTCCCCCCAGCCCTGCAGACTAATGAGTTGCGGACACATTTAGAACGTCAAAAAACCCAACTTGATGTCCTTCAACGGGAAAATGACCAGCTGAAAAATCAAAATCAGCAGTTTCAGTCTCAAATACAAACTTTTTACCAATCGCAATTAAGCGCACAACAAAATCACAATTCGGCACAACAAGCTGCAGCATTACAGCAGTCTCAAAAAGAACCTTGGTGGTCATCACGTATACTATGGGCTGTAGGAGGTATGGCACTTACGGTTGGGGGTGGTATCGTAGTAGCCGGAGTTTCCGCTCTATTCTCTCAAAAACAACGTCCTACTAGAACAGTACAGGTAATTCATCCTTATAATAGTTTGGGTCAGACCATATCCCCCAACGTACGTCGCGCAGAGTTTTTACCTCCTCGTTCCGAAAGACGTATGGAAACCCCTGAATACGACGATACTTATTAAGTTTTTCAAACAGCGCTGCGTCTGTAGGATGACAGGCACCCATAAGAATTTTTTTAGAAGAAAAAATTCTTATGGGAACCCTCGACAGCGCAAACACTTTTTGAGAAAGTAAAATGATTGTTTTTGATTCCCCCGTAACGATTAGCGTTAATTTTTGCTATTTTTTGTTACCAAAATTCAAAATAATGATCGCAAACGTATTATTAATTAAGGGAAGTTAAGCTACTGGCTTGTCTTCCCTGATTTTTTTGCATTCTTGAAAACTTGGTTTATTGGCGAATGCACTAACTCAGTCAAATTTTCTTCTCATGAGTGACTCTCTTTGGATCGTTACATTACTTTTTAACTATAAGAATAATGACTTACTCTACCCCCGGATTTAAAAGTCTCTTCAGTAATAGCAGCCAAAAAGAACTAAAAAATACACAACGCTCCTAATTTATTAAGACACTTCATAAACTGTCCATATAAATAAATTACACTTTACTCTACATATTTTCCCCATTGAGGAGTATAAAATTAAGCCAAAAAAAATAAGCGTTTTTACAGAATAGAAGCAAGATAAAATATAAGATAAATGTAATTTATCTTACATTTTATTGGAAATTCTTTTTCTGGAAACAAGAGGTAATCTTTTCTGAAGGTCATTCTTAATAATTAATTACGCTCAAAATCATAATCAACAATTACTCGTTTCCCTTGCTATTTAAGAATTTTAGAATCTAGATGTCATAATTCCATAATTGCTACGGTAGGCGATCGGCAATATTTATTTTCCGTATATTATTTATTGGCACATTATTTTAAGGTAATGAGGCGGTTTTGTTCGTCTACATCCTAGGAGTACAAAGATAGACTGCTTTATCGTCTTCGATCACAAGTTTTTGCTCAAGTTTTTCCGGCATCCTGCTTTGTGAAAGAGCTTACTCTCGTTAGGCTCTAAGATTACCTATAAAAATTTCTCACTCCCTCCCTCCCTCACTCTCTCCCTGCCACGAATAGGTAATCTTCCACCGGGAAAGGAGTAGTTATTTTTATGTCCCGGATACACCACAAGTTAACTTGTCACCAAATCAAATCTTCCATGCACAAAATCATTACATAAATTCACTTAGTACTTATTTTTATAGCTTGTATGTTAACAGAGTATTTGTACCAGTAGTAATATTACTCATAAAAAACATGCTGCAATCAATACGTAACCAAATATTATATCCCTGATTCGTTAACTGATAATTCTGGGTAATATTACTTAAGTGCCACCTAAAAATAAAGATTTAGCAAAGTAAAGTATTAGGTAGTTGCCTAGATTGTACATTGGAAACATATAGTTTATGGGACACTTCTAATATACTGATTTGTAAGAATCTTAAATGTAGCTAGTGGCTAAATAAAGGTTCCCTGAAATACTATCCCTAGCTTGAGTTCGGCGTTGTAAATATATGTATATTCCGACAGGTGTTTCTAAAGTTTGATAACACGGTAAGAAATAATTAACGTGTAAGCTTTTAATTATCATCTGTAGGTAATTAGTGACTCAAAAAGAACCCATACGTGGGATACTCAAGCTTAAGCAATTTTATGACAGTGGTGTGAAGGTTATGGAGATGAGCATGAATATTTTTTATTTAATACTCAAGAGGAAACGGCGTGTATTAATTTCCTCAACGGAAGGCAGTTACTGCCGTCTTAATACAAACTGTTTGTCAAGGGTTCTCGTAGGAATTTTTTAGAAGAAAAAATTCCTACGGGTGCCTGTCATTTCAGTTAACAGAAATTTAGACGAAATAGGTTTAAAAAAGCTACACGTTGTATCCATGAGCAATAAATAACTGCAATTGGATTTAAACCAGATAGTCAAGGGCTCCCATGAGAATTTTTTTCTCCTTAAAAAAATCTCATGGGTACTCGTCACCCTAATTTCCTATTGGCCATAGTCAGGTTTGATAGGTTATTTACCGTCTCTTGGTAATCGCGATTTGTTCTTGTCTGACAAACTGCATTTACGTAAATAGGACGGTTCGAGGGTAGTATAAAAATATTTTTGTCATGCACCTATTGCGTGGAAATATGTGTCCTAACCGTTTTAGTTAAATCTATGAATGGGAATTAATCGGTTTTGATTCAAATCCCTAATTCACCAATTTATTCACTTTGTTTGATTTGAGAAAATCAAATATAGGAATTTAAAACTATCTCGATCTGGCTTGAATCTTGACAAGTAGTTAATAATATGCTCTGATTGCAAAAAAATATGCATTTTGCATAACAGGAGAAATTAAAAAAAATTTCTTGATGTTACCTATAACTAGCGTGAACTTTAGCAATCCGATTCTTGGCTGCTAGTTAAGAATTAAGAAATTAGAAAATAATGGCTTTCACTTAAAGCCTATACCTAAGAAAACTTTCACTATTTATTGCATTCATGCCTTCCAATGACATCTTTTTTAATTTCATGGCTAAGGCGTAAAAGCCTCTTCTTAACAATTAGTTCCTTGAGTGTTATTACTTACGGAATTATACCTACTGTTGCTCAAACAGAGATCGAGAATACTGCAAGTGGTGGTGCAGATAACTTACCTTCTCAAACAGTTAATTCTAATACAGTAACTCTCTCGGCAAATCCTGCTGATTTGCGGTTAACAAAAACTGGCGACCGCGCGGCTGCCGAACCTGGAGATACGGTAATTTATCGGTTGTTGATTGAAAATGTCGGTCAATCACCGGCTGTAAATGTAGGAATTACAGATAGATTGCCCTTAGGATTGCGATTGGTAAGTGAGTCGGTACAAGGTTCTATCGGCGATCAAACGGTAGAATTAGGAACTCCAAGTATCAACGCTTCGAGTCGAGGAACTAATGTAACTATAAACTCGACGGTATCTTAGCAGCCTGGAGAAAGCTTAATTGTTAATTATGCTGCTGAGGTGACTCCAGATTCTATACGTGGAGATGGAAGAAACCTTGCACAAGCTACTGCTGGGGGTTTGCGAAGTAACCAATCTAGTCACAGATTGCGGATTCGACAAGGAATTTTGTCGGATTGCGGTACTTTGATTGGGCGGGTGTTTGTTGATAAAAACTTTGATGGCGAACAACAGCCGAATGAACCAGGGGTACCGAATGCAGTGATTTATATGGATGATGGCAATCGCATTGTTACGGATGCCAATGGTTTGTATTCTTTAGCAAATGTTATTTCCGGGCATCGCTCGGCGGCACAGGATTTAACTAGTTTACCAGGCTATTCCCTGGCTCCGAATAAATATTTTATTGAGACAAATAGCCCGTCACGCTTGGTGAGGTTAGCGCCTGGAAGTATGGTGCGGGTGAATTTTGCAGTTACGCCTGCGTTTTCGGAGGGTAAGCAATGATTAGGAGACAATCTCGCGTGCGATTTACCAATGGCAGCAGCAGCCATCTTTACCAAAAACAATTTTTTCACACTACTTTATGTACCATTATCAAACCCGGTAGCATTGGTATCTTACCAGTAGTAATGGCGATTGTAGGGTTTTCGACAATTTATTCCGATACAGCTTTAGCTGGTTCCTTAGATAAAAAGGCTCAATTGGATCTAAGTTCCAGATTAAAAGCTGCTTCTTCAGATCGAAAAGCTAAATCATCTCTAGGTTCTAAATCGAAATCTATTGCTGCTTTCTCTGATGAAAAGGCTCAATTGAAGGTAGATTCTAAATTAAAACCTGTCTCCTCAGATGAAAAGGCTCAATTGGATCTGAGTTCTAGGTTAAAAAAGCATAAATATACATCAAAAGAGAGCGAAGGTCAAGACTCAGAAAAATCTTCTATTTCAGAATCTTCTCAGATTTCTCCACCTTTAGAGAATATAGTTGAGCTTGCGGAAGTGGGAGATACTCAACCATCTCTCACCTCCCCAGGAAGCACTCCTGGAGACTCTCTATTTAACCAACCGGGGGGAGAATTTCAACCACAGCAGCAACCACAGCAGTCGGCTCCTTCAACTGACGCTCGAAGGACTCAAGCAGAACCCGATTTACCCCTTGAAGAGAATTCTGCCCCTGGGGAAACAAAGAGAAATACTAGCGGAGTAAAACTTGAGATTTCTCCTGTAGGCGAGTCAGTAGTACAGGCTGATGGACGTTCGACAATTCAGATAAGAGGGCAGATTACCAATAAAGAAGGGGAAGTAATTCCTCGCGACGTATTGGTGACTCTGACTAGCAGCGCGGGTAAATTCATCGGTTCCGACCAAAATAAGGACGCGCCGGGATTCCAGGCACGGGCTGTTAATGGTGAGTTTATTGCCACTTTGCAGTCAGGAATAAAGCCTCAACCCGTCCGTATCCGGGCAGCCGTTCATAAAATAAAAAAACAAACATCTACCCTAAGACAGAGAGAGCGTTCCATCGATGGAGAAATTCTCCTCGATAGCGGTAGAGATACGACTCTATTCAACAATCAACTGATTGACAAATCAATAGAAGCCTACACGCAAGTAGAATTTACCACTTATTTGCGTCCTTCCCTAGTCACGGGTATCGTTAACCTCCGTATCGGTGCAAGGGGAACCAATTTCTTTGGTAGTCGGAGTGAATTTCTCGATCCGAATGCGGATGACGGTACTGAAGTAGATTTGGATTCGAGGATATTTGCAACGGGTAAAGTTGGGGAATGGTTGTTTACTGGTGCATTTAATAGCGAACGACCAATTAACGAAGATTGTGAAGGTAGAAACCGTTTATTTGGCGGGGTACAGTTTTGCGAGCAACAATATCCCGTCTATGGTGACAGTTCTACGGTGACTCAAACTACGCCTTCGATTGATAGTTTTTATGCTCGTTTTGAACGCAGTTCTAAGATACCTGGAGCCGATCCAGATTATGTAATGTGGGGGGATTTCAGGACTGAGGAATTTTCTCGGCCTTCTCAGCTTTATGGTGCAACTGCTCGTCCCCTCCATGGTTTCAAAGGTAATTACAGTTTTGGTCCGTTGCAGATAACTGGCTTGTATGCAAACAACGTGGAAGGTTTTGTCCGGGATACTTTTATTCCTCAAGGTATCAGCGGTAATTATTTTCTTTCCAGACGATTGTTGGTCCCTGGCAGCGAAAATGTTTATTTAGAATCAGAAGAAATCAACCGTCCCGGTACTATTGTCAGCCGACAGCAATTATATGCCGGCCGAGACTATGAAATAGATTACGACCGAGGCACAATTAGACTCTTAAGTCCAATTAATTCAACAGAACTTAATGCTTTTGGTACAACTCTGCAAAGACAAATTGTTGTCACCTATCAGCCAGAAACAGGAGAAGATGGGGAGATTTACGCCGGAAGATTGCAGTTTAATCTTTCTCAAGGTTTCGATAACAAGTCATTTATCGCTGGTTCCTATCTTCGGGAAGACCAAGGTAGTAGGGAATTTGAACTCTATGGTGCAGATTTTCTGATTTCCTTGGGACGTGGCAGTCAGATACTTGGGGAATATGCGCGTTCGGAAAGTAATATTGATGGTGGAGATCGGCTAGAAGCTAATGCTTATCGGATTGAAGCCATTGGTAATATCAACAACCGCATTGATATGAATGCTTATTATCGTTCCGTGGAGCCGAATTTCAGTAATAATTCAACTTTCAGCTTTTCTCCGGGACAAACCCGTTATGGAGCTTCCATACTGGGTAAATTAACCGATACTACAACTCTAGGTGTATCCTACGATGTCGAAGAAAACTTCGGTCGAGCTTCAACAGGTTTAGTAAACTTCTTTGATTTATTCGATCCCCAACCCCAAGCTCGTCCAGGAGAAGCTTTAGATAATGAATTAAGAACTTTCCGAGCCGGTGTTTTACAAAAGTTTGGCATTGCAGATGTCAGCGTTGAGTATGTCAATCGTTCCCGGGAAGATGGCATAGATGATACCTTAAGCGGCGATACCGAGCAAATTGTCTCTAAGTTAAAGGTTCCTTTAACTCAAACTTTGACCTTCCAAGCCCAGAATGAAGCCAGCTTGGGTGATACCGATCCACTTTACCCCAACCGCACCACATTAGGTTTAAATTGGCGGGCATTTGAGGGAGTAGCTTTTAGATTAACTCATCAGTTTTATGATGATACCAGCTTATTACCTGGTAATTCCCTGACTACTTTAGATACTTTAGTTGATTACGACCTAGCCAAAGACACCACCTTCAACGGACGTTATTCCGTGCTGTCGGGATTCGACGGCTTACAAGGGCAAGGTGCATTGGGAGTCAACCACGGATTTCCCGTCGCACCGGGATTGCGGATGAGTTTAGGTTACCAATACGTATTTAGAAACATCTTTAACTCCACCGCTGCGGGAGAGAGATTTCCCCAATATTACGCCGTCGGGCAAACAGCATCTTCCTTGGGATTATTCTCGGGTTCCGTTTACAGCGTCGGCTTTGAATACACCGACAATCCAGACTTAAAAGCCAATGCTCGTTTTGAATTCCGCGACGGAGCCGAAGGTGACGACACCTTTATTTCCGTAGGTGCAGCAGGTAAAATTTCCAATGCATTACCCGCATTAGTACGTTATCAACAAGCAGGTGAAGCCAACGTATTTTTAGCTGACACCGTGGATAATCTGGGTGGAACCGATGGTGTGAGATTTGAAGAATTAGGAGACACCGCCAACCTCAAAATTGGTTTAGCATATCGCGATCCAACCAACGATAAATTTAACGCCTTGCTCAAATACGAATGGCGACAAAACTTTGACTCTATACCCGAAAACCAGTTTACAGGAAGTTCTACAGCAACGGGACATATATTTTCAGCAGAAGCAATTTATGCACCTTCTTGGCGATGGGAATTTTTCGGTAAATATGCCCTGCGTAACGGCGTAACTTATTTCGACGGCGATCGCTACGATGGAACGGTTAATTTAGCCCAAGCACGAGCTAGTTATAAATTGGGCTACCGCACCGACTTAGCAGTAGAAGGGCGCTGGATCGGTCAAGATTCCAATAATAATCCAGGCTTTGATGAATTTGGGATTGCTGTTGAAGGTGGGTATTATTTAACTCCAGATTTGCGTTTGGGTGTAGGTTATGCATTTGGTAGTGTAGACGACCGCGACTTTACCGGATATCGCTCGGAAGGTGGATTGTATCTCAATGTCAGCTTGAAACTTAACGAATTGTTTGGCGGATTTGGATTGCAGAAACCAGTTCCCAAACAGGAGCAAGAATCCGAGATTTCACCCTTGGTTAGGAATCAATTAGAACAGTCCGAGCAGTCTCAAAAAAAGTTAAGCGAACGTTTGAAGAAAGACGATGAATCCAACAAACTGGTTAACCGTCTCAAGCAGCAAGAAAGTAGTACCAGAGAAGAATTTCCAACAACTAGTACTCAATCTCGAATAAAAGACGCTAAATCTTCCCAAACGAAGCTGATAAATAATCTCAAAAAGTAGCTGTTGAAATATTGGTTAAATGTGGTGTCACAGGAGCGAGAAATGCCCAAAAAAAAGGTCAAAGTCCGACATGCAAAGGTAAAAGGTAAAAGTAATACAGCGAAAAATTCGCTCAGACAAATAGCCTTTTCCCTTTTACCTAATAAAAAAATCTTTTACATTCTCCCAACTTCAGTATTTTTTCTTCCCAACGCATTATACGCACAAACCCCTTCTACCCCATCTCCGGTAAGGATAGTGGTAAATAGCAACCAAGATGGTGTAGTAACGGCGGATAGTGAATTCTCTTTGCGCGAAGCTATTGAAGTTGTATATGGGACTATAACTCCAGAACAACTTAGTAGTGCTGAACTTGCTCAAATTAGTCCCGCAACTGGTGACGGAAGCAGTATTGAGTTTAATTTACCCAGCGGTGCAACAACCATTGAGTTACAAACGGTATTACCGGATTTGGCTGCACCGGGCTTAACCATTGATGGAGGCACCCAACCGGGATACGATCCCAACACCTCAGCGACAGCGGAAATTGAGATTCCCATTCCCTTGGTGACAATTAAACCAGCCATGGGACAAGAAGTATTTCGCGGTTTAACAGTGGTTGCTGACGATATCACCATACGCGGCTTGAATATGTACGGTTTCAACGCCAAACCCATCAAGCAACATTAGGGAAGCGGATTGATTTACGATGGAAAAGCCGATCCTGCAACCCTGACAACCCCACCGGGAGATATCGTCATTGCTCATCGCTTGCCACCTCCCGATACTAGCCAGCAGAAACCCCCCGCGAGTAACTTTCCGTTTCGGGAAAGAGACGTACCCCCTAAAAATATTGTTATTGAAAATAACTGGTTGGGAATCACCGCCGACGAAAGAGTACCCGATCGAATTTCTGCTTTTGGGATTTATGCTTTCAATACCCAAGGCACGACAATTCGTAGAAACCGGATTTCTTATCATGCTGGTAGCGCAATTATCACTTCGGTAAGAGCGGAAAATACTCAGGTGACGCAAAACATTATCGTTGGTAACGGTATTAATGGAATGCCCGATGCCTTGAGGTTTGAGGGTGTAGTTGAAAATTCCCAGATTTTGGGTAACTTAATCTGTGCCAACGACGGTGCAGGCGTGTATTTATTCAAACCTCAAGGTCAGATACTAGTACAAAATAATAAAATTACCTACAACGGTAGAAGACTGCGACGAGCGGCAGTTTTTGTCATGGGCAGCGACCATCAAGTAGTTGGTAATGAAATTGACCATCAAGCCGGACCAGGGGTAGTAGTTACCGCATTTCCCAGAAACGACATTGGTAAAAGAGGTTCTGCGGTACGTAACGTCATCCGCAACAATAAATTCGCCGCCTTAGCAGGATTGAGAATCGACCTCAACAGCCAGCGAAACCTCGGGGTAATCGACTTTCAGCGCGGAGATGGTCCCAACACCAAGCGGAATTCCTCAAATCGTCGTAAAGAAACCGGAAATGGAGCAATTAATGCCCCGCGATTTTCCTCCAAAGCATTTGCTAATCAAGGTGCAAGTGCCACAGTTACAGGGAAAGCCGATAAAGGAAGTGAAATTGCCATATATCGGTTGAGCGACTATCAGCGGGGAAAACAAGCCATATACCAACCGGGATACGGCGCATTAACAGAACCCCTAACCATAGTTAGCGCCACAGAAGACGGAACCTTCACCGCTCAGTTAGAAAACGTACAAACCGGCGATATGATAAGTGCGATCGCCACCGATCCGAAATACGGCACTTCAGAACCATCGGTAGCGGCGGTAATTGGTACGATTGATACTCCACCCAACGTTAATCCTACAGCACCAATCGACCCGATAAACCCGCCCCAGTGCGATTCCAGACCGATACCACCGACACCACCACCACCACCGGAAATACCACCAGAAACCCCACCAGATCCGATTCGGATTCAAGTACCCCGCAACGTCCACTTTGCCTTAGATAAATCTTTCATTAGCGATAAAAGTGCAGAAGTACTAGATCGAGTCGCAGAAGTACTCAAAGAATATCCTTTCATCGTCATAGAACTACAAGGTCATACCGATCCCCGCGCCAGCAATGCTTACAACCAAGCATTAGGTAATCGAAGAGCGCTGTCTGTGAGAAAGTATCTGTTGCGTTCGGGAATTCAACCAGAAAGAATGACCATACGCTCCTTCGGTGAAACTCAACGTAAGGTTCCCGGTAGTACGGATGTTGTGGATTACGCACGCGATCGACGTACTGAAATCATCTTCAAGGATGTCAGGGGTATAGACCTGATTATTGAAGACCAAGAGCAAGATTTGCAAGTCGAATGAAGGTAAGGGTTAGTTGTTAGTTGATATTTGCTAGTTGTTGTTCATAAAAAATCACTTAAAACTTACTACTAACTACGAACTACGAACCACTAACCACTAACTACTAACTAGATATTTTTTGTTGTTTAGGAACTTAAAATGAAAGCTTTATTTAAGCATTTATCGGCAATTACTCAAGGGGAACCGGGTTCGGTGGTTAATCGTACTTTACCTCCCAACAGATATATTGCATCTCATGCAGTCTCTACGACTTTATTAGCGGTGTTGTTAGGCGTACCCCAAATACCAATAATTGGTAGTGGAAAGGCGATCGCCCAAACCCCACCATTCAGTTGTCCTGCCGGTACCGCACCAGAAACAGTACAGTTGACCCCTAGCGATAGCCTACAAAATTTAACACAAGAGTTTGATATAGGCGGCATTCGTACCGTATTCACCTTTAGCGAGGAAGTGCCCGGCCAAGTTATCGATCGAATCGAATCAAGAGTTGATACTGGTATTTATGGCGGTATTCAAGGACCGGATTTACGTTTAAATATCGGTCCGGGAAAACCTCCAGAAACAGGTAATCTGGCACCAGGTAACGCCACTCTTACTATTACTTTTGCTCAACCAGTTCAATTAGCATCATCTGCAACTTTATTAGATGTTGACAGAGATGGGGCACGAGATAATGGTCGAACTTTCCAAGATGTGGTTACAGTAACCGCATCTAATAATAATTCCAACGTTCCCGTTACTTTACAATCCCTTGGTCCATTCAATAGAATTTCAGGAAATACTGCTTTTGGTATTGGTGGTAACTCATTTCCTAATAATGGGGATGGTAACGTTTCCGTAACACCAGGGGGTGCTGTTGACCAAATCCGCATTGAATACATACCGGGAACGGAATTTGGGGCCCGAGGACAAGATCAAACTATCGGTTTAGCACCATTTACTATCTGTGCCCCCTTAGCACCAGGTGCGATCGGCGATACGGTTTACCGAGATACCAATGGTAATGGAACTCAAGATCCTGGTGAAGAAGGGATTAGTGGAGTAAACCTAACTTTAACAAATCCAGGCCCCGACGGTAACTTCGGTACCCCTGACGATACAACTCAAACTACAACTACTGATGAAAACGGTACTTACGGTTTTCCCAACCTACCTCCAGGTAATTATCGAGTCGTCGTTGATAATCCTCCCGATGGTTTAACGCCGACTCAAACACCACCGGAAACCATTGTTGTAGAAGCAGGTCAAAATTTTGATACTGCTGATTTTGGTTTTTCGCCACAACAAGTAGGTAGTATTGGGGATACGGTTTATCGGGATAATAATAATAACAGTGTCCAAGATGAAGGCGATACGGGAATTGCTGGGGTTACAGTCACCTTAATTAATCCCGGTGCTGCCGGTGAATTTGGAACTGCTGACGATACCACACAAACTACAACTACAAACGAAAGCGGTATTTATACCTTCTCCAATCTCCCAGCGGGTAACTATCGAGTCACTTCAGCAACACCCGAAGGTTTAACTCCTACCCAAACTCAACCGGATACCGTTAATTTACAAAGCGGTCAAAATATCGATACAGTTGACTTTGGTTTTTCGCCACAAGAAGTAGGTAGTATCGGGGATACGGTTTATATAGATACAAATCGTAACAACATCCAAGATCCAGGTGAACATGGTCGGGAAGGAGATACAGTAACCTTAACCAATCCCGGTGCCGACGGTGAATTTGGAACTGCTGACGATACCACAGAAACCACAATTACCAACGAAAACGGTAATTACACCTT
>JBHJJJ010000097.1:0-7924 GCA_050042755.1 Rivularia sp. (in: cyanobacteria) | reverse complement strand
TTATTAAAAGAAGGTGAATTATGGGGATTACTTTGCATTCATCAATGCTCGCGCCCTCGTAACTGGCAATCTTCTGAAGTTGAATTTATCAGCCAAATTGCCGAACAACTTAGTGTTGCTTTAAAACAAGATTTGTATTTAAAACAAGTTCAAACACAAGCAGTGCAGCTAGCAGAAGCCACCGAGCGAGAAAAAGCGATGGAAAGGCAAAAACTATTAGCAGCAACAGTTGATAAAATTCGTCAGTCACTTGATATTAAAAATATTTTTAAAACCACCACCCAAGCAGTACGAGAATTGCTCGAAGTTGAACGAGTTGCAATTTATAAATTTAATTCCGATTGGAGAGGTAAATTTGTTGCGGATTCCTTTAAAGACGATTGGAAACCTGTGATTAATACACAACCAATTTTTCAAGCAACATTTTCTGATGATGATGATGACGATAATTTACCGCGCCACGAAACCTTTGTTCCCATTTCTCAAGGTGATAAATTATGGTGACTTTTAGTTGCTTATCAAAACTCACAACCCCGTTATTGGAAAGATGAAGAAGTCAACTTACTTGCACAAGTTGGCATACAGTTAGGAATCGGTATTCAACAAGCAGAGCTACTCGAAAAAACTAAAAGCCAAGCCACTGAGCTTGCTACAGCTTTACAAGAATTAAAGCAAACTCAAGCTAAATTAATTCAAGGTGAAAAAATGGCGGGTTTAGGACAGTTAATGGCTGGAGTTGCTCACGAAATAAATAACCCTGTCAACTTTATTTTTGCTAATCTAACTCATGTTAAGCAATACACTACAGATTTGCTGCAAATAGTTAATCTTTATCGTCAAAATTCTTCAAATTTACCACCAGATATTCAAGAGCAAATTGAGACACTCGATTTAGACTTTATTATCGAAGATATACCAAAAACTCTCCATTCTATGGAAGTAGGTTCCGATCGTATTAGTCAAATTGTACTTTCATTGCGCAACTTTTCCCGTAAGGATGAGGCTGAATTAAAAGAAGTGCATATTCATGAAGGTATAGATAGCACTTTACTTATCTTGGGACATAGAATGAAAGAAAATGGAGCATATCCAGGAATTAACTTGACCAAAAAATATGGTGAATTGCCATTAATACAATGTTATCCCGCTCAACTGAATCAAGTATTCATGAATATTCTTGGTAATAGCATTGATGCATTAGAACAACAGTGGACGGATTTACAACAAAAATTTGCTCAATCGTCAACAAAAACTGCGAAAATTCCTTTAAATATTCAAATTAATACCGAAGCAATTGATGATAAAATCATAATTAAAATAGCCGATAACGGTAATGGTATACAAGAAGAGGTATTAAATAAAATTTTCGATCCATTCTTTACTACAAAAGAAGTAGGTAAAGGTACGGGATTAGGATTACCTATTTGCTATCAAATTGTAGTTGAAAAACATCACGGTCAAATTCAATGTTCTTCACAAATAGGACAAGGTACTGAATTTACCATCGAGTTGCCGATTAAGGCTGGTGTTTGAAAATAATAAAAAGCCTTTGCAGGTTTAATTACCGCAAATTCAATCAAGCAAACAAGAGGCGATATCGTCAGATTTGGCATTGCCTATCAAAACTATGAATGAATCTCATGCAAAGGCGCAAATAATTATTGTTTATTTAAAAATGTAATGTCTTAAAATTCTGGTAATTTTGTGAAGACTGTTTGATAATCTTGAGTAAAATTATCACACTTTTCGTGGATAATATTTCTCAACTTTCTTGTTCAATGTAAATCATGCGAGTTCGGATTGGAATTCCCGTGGTTGGTGAAGTCCAACCTACAATAAAATAATCTTCAATAGTATCTTTAAGGATAATTTTCGAGTGATCGTAAACTGGAACAACAAAGTTTTTAATATATTCCTCTGTTGTCTCATCAAGGCTAATTAAAATAGTTTTGCGAGCAATTCGATGCATGTGTTCGATAGCTGTGGCACCATCTTCGACACACAGTAATGAACTCAATGAAAATACAAAATCAAAGGACTTGGTTTCAATTTGATCCAGAGCCGTTTCAATTGGCTTGTGGATAGTTTTATAACCTCTTTGGGCTGCATAATCGAGCATCTTACCTGAAATATCAATTCCGGTATATTCAAAATCTCCCTGCAATAATTTACTTAAATTTCCTGTTCCACAACCAATATCTAAAACGTTTCCTTGATGATGATTGTGTCGATGAAATATCTTAACTGCTTCATTTACATGCTGTGCATTAACTTTGGAATCTTTTAACGTATCATCATAATTGGCAGCCAATTTATCATAAAATTCTTCAGCGCCTATTTTTTTCGACATTTTTTCTAACATAATTCTCTTGCTCGTGAATCTTGTATGGTAGCTTATAAGGATAGACGAAAATAATTAGCTAAAACCTCTTTTCCTCCATATCATTTTTTGATATAACTCCGAGTAAACTCACTGTAATTAACTGGTTATTCAAAATACTATCTGTGGATAGTTAGTAATTACAACAGTTCATACTGAGATTTCCTCCTTTCTAATTCTCATAAAGATTTCATGGAATAACAACGCTATTAAAAAAGCTGGTAAAGCTTCATTAATTAGTTGATTATATTCTAGAAAACGCCAGATTATAGAACTGACTAATCCCACCAATATAGTACCACTTAGTGCCACATAATTAGTACGTATTTTCAATATGGTAATAAACATTGCTGGACTAATAGAACCTGCTAAACCTGCAGTAGAAAAAATAATCAATGAAAAAATTGTACTAGTAATAAAATTTGTAGCACTAACAGCGATAATACCAAACAATAGTGTCATAAATTGGTGGTATTTCAATCCGTATTTTGCTGACATCCGGCGATATAAAGCAGGAGAAATATCTTTTGCTAAAGCACTAGAACAAACTAGAATTTGAGAATCAGCTGTTGATGCAATAATAGAAAATACTCCAGCTAAGACAACACCAATGAAAAAAGGATCAAAATTTTGTACTGCATATAAAGGTAAAGCTTGTTCTGGATCGTTAATTTCCGGAATTAATATTCGACAAATTACCCCGAACAAAAGCATCACTATAGAGGTAGAATATCCGAAAAACAAATAAATCCACTTGGCTTGTCTGACTTCATTAGGATTGCGCCCTGCCATTAATCTCACTAAATATTGAGGCTGACTTAAACCAAATCCCATTCCAGCAAAGGCGAAACCTGACATATAAGCTATTAAAGTCCACCAAGTAAATCCTGAAAATATATTAGTTAGTTCGGGATCAATACTATACAGTTTTGTGGCGATTTCTGGAATACTCCCTGCTGCTATAGTTGACACAATCAGTACCCCAAAGGAAACAAATATTACTACAATTGCTTGCACAACATCAGTCCAAACTGAAGCTCTTAAACCTCCCTTTACACAGTAAGCAAGAATTAATACCGCCGATATTACTGCTCCTATCTTTAAGTTAATACCGAAAAATGCATTCAGAATCTTAGCTGAAGCATAAAATTGTGCTGCAGTATAAACACCAACAAACACAATAGAGATTAAGGCGACGATAGAAGTTACTAATTTTTTACCTTGAGGTTTTTGAACAGTTGCACCCACTAACTCCGGAACAGTCTGAGAACCTTGCTCTAAAGAAATTTAATTTATCTTATCAGCAAAAAAGTTCCAAAAAATCAGTTCACCCAAAAAGAAGGCTAGGAGAAATAAAAGAGCCGATATTCCTTTAGAATAACCAAAGCCCACAATTCCTGTCATTACATAACCACTGTTAGCAGTAGCCCCTGCACTCAAGGCAATGAAGTACTTACCAAATGCTCGGTTTGCAAGTAAATAGTCCGAATCTGTGTTCTCAGAGAATTTAGCAGCAAGAGCGCCAACCCATAAGAACATTATTAGAAAAAATCCAAAACTAATAAATGTAATCAAGGACTCCATGTTTTAAGTTCTTTTCTTCATATGTCAACACTCTCGTTATTACCTATACATTTACAGTTGAAATTACATCATATAAGCCCTTCTTTTCAAGCTCGCGAATAGTTTGATAATCCTGCTCAATAATTTCTGGATTTTCATGAACCAGAAAAATATAACCAGGAGATGAAGTTAAATCAACTGTCTATTTAATTGGTCCATCTTTTTTTATTGATAAGCGCATATCACAAAAAGATGTTAATTTTCTGATTAGATCCATCTGGGATACTGATTGAATTTTACCCTCAACTTCTGAAATCAAAATGACAATCAAAATATTTTTTTGTAGAGATAATGATTTCTTAATTATATTTATGAAATTATCTGGTTCTACATAGGATTTTACTGTCAGTTCAACATGATTAGACTGCATCCCTTTGGAAACAACTTCTGGTATTATTACCCCCATCAACCTTGCATTAACTTCAACTAATACAGGTCCATTTTTGGTCATCATAATTTCGCTATGACATGCACCAAACTGGATTCTCAAAGCGTCAAGTACTTGTTTGATATAGTTACCAAATTCATTTTGAAACCGATCGTCGAACGGTAAAGCTTCTATAAAATCGTAAATCTTGCTATAACCTGGCATTTTACGTTTTTGATACCGCCAAATATCGCAAATATAGTGCTGACCTTCTAAACTTACAGTATTGACTATATATTCTGTTCCAGACAGAAATTCTTGGGCTAAAACCTCGGTGTTTATTGTTCCTAAAGTGTTTTTACTATCTATAATGCGCTCGAAAGCAGAAATCACATCATCTTCATTTTCACAAAAAATAACATTATCGCTACAAACGCTACTAACTGGCTTTAGAACAACAGGCCATTCTCCTAGTTCCTTTACCCATGACAAAATTTCTTCGAGGTTAGCTGACTTGATTTGATTTACGGCTCTAACACCAAAATCTCGAAGTGCCTCACCCATTTCAAATTTATTCCGCCGAGCTCTGCTATACTGAGTTCCGTTTGATGGTAAGCCCAATTTTTCACTTAGAATATCGGCAAGCTCAATTCCAAGATCGCATCCAGGGATGACGAAGGCAATATCGAATTTGGATAATTTTGAAAGAGTTTTCTCAACATCTCCGTCATGGATAATATTGTCGATAAAATTATTGGGATGGAAGGAAGGTTTAAAAAATTGGGGAATATCTTTTGTAGTCTGTAGGTGAACGCAATCTACACCATGTTTTTTCAATTCTGATGGTAAGAATCTACCAGTTGAATAACCATCGACGACTACACATAATCTTGATTTTGATTCCATTGTTAGGTATGATATCTTCTATTATTTTTTTGATTTTGATTGAATAATATTCATTTTACAGTAATTTATCACAATATTGTTCCCATATTCTCTCAATTTAAAATTTATATAAAATTACGATTAGACAAGTTTCAATAAGTTAAAAAGTAATAAAAGTAGGAAATATTTAGGTCGTTAAAGCCTGTTGGAAGTAAGCTCAAATAGTAGTTAAAATTTTTGTTCGATTTCAATAATATTCCGGCGGGAGTCAAGTAAAGGAATTATTGATTGAGTTGCCTATTAAAGTTTGATCGCAAAGTGGTTTTGAAAGAGAAGGATACTTTCGTTGCATGAGTTTATAAGGAAGGACAATTTATAGACCAAGTATTGTACCCTAAAGTAATAAATTGCGATTTTAAAGCACGATAAAACCATATCAAAATCAAAAATTCTCCACGAAGATAAAGAATATACATTCCGCTCGTATTTTGAAATGACTCATGAGCCAGAAGAAATTTTAGCTGAGTTTGGGTACAACTTGGTTAGAGCTAAATTATCCTTACCCAAAACTCAAAAACCCCTCGATAGAATTGCAGATTTAAAAGATCGTATCGAACGAACCCTACCTCGTGTTAGTTTAACCAGTGAAACTGCTCGTCGGGAAACTCTTGTTGCACCATTGTTATTAGAAGTTGCTACTTATTATTGCGATTGTCAGTTACGTATTGAGTACCCTTTAACAGTAACTAAATGGTTAAAAGGCAATTTGGATTATTTATTGCGTGCTAGCCAAAGTCTTTTAGTCGTAGAAGCAAAAAAAGATGATATCACTAGAGGATTTACGCAAATGGCTGTAGAATTAATCGCTTTATCTCTAATAGAAGAACAGCCATTTCAATATGGAGCCGTAACTATTGGAGATGTTTGGCGTTTTGGTTTACTTGATGTTGAAGCTAAACGCATTACGGAAGATATTACAATTTATTCTCTACCTGATGATTTAGAACCATTAATGCTTACTTTAGTCGGAATTGTTGAGCGAAATTTTTTTACTAGCGACAGCATATAAACCTTATTAAACGATTTTAAATTCAAAATTTGGAAGCTTCTTGAACAATCCAGAATCCAAAATCTATAACAAAAGCATCTGTTGTTAAAATCTAAAATCGTTTTAGCCCATGTTAACTACTTTTGCAGAATTTTTCTGCTCTCGTCGCTCTTGCAAAGCTTTATCAATTAATTTCGCAACTAACCAGGAAACAGAGCGCTCGTCTGCTTCTCCCCATTCTTCCAGTTCTTTTTTCCATTCGGGAGGAATATAAGCAACTACTCTGTCTAAGTTTGTTTTACCACCCATACCAAGTAATATCCGTTTTTTTACATCCAGCATACAATAAATATGCTAGCCTGTGCTGTGCTAGCATAGCATAGCATCTCCAAACAAAAATTTGGTTTAAATGAACTAAAATATGAACAATCAAAATTTGCTTTCTATAGGTGGAAATAAAACACAAAACAAGAAAGGACTTGTTTTGTTATCGTCTAGGGAGTTAGATAAGATGCGCCGTGTTGGCAAACTGGCTGCAAATCTCCTCAATCATCTTGAACCATTGGTGCAACCGGGAGTCACTACGAAAGAATTGGATGATGAAGCAGCTCGTATTATGAAAGCAAATGGTTCAATTAGCGCGACTATAGGTTATGCTCCTCCCAATCATCCACCTTATCCAGGTCATGTTTGTACTAGTGTTAATGAAGTGGTTTGTCACGGAATTCCTAGTTCAAAGCAAATTCTTGAGGAAGGGGATATTATCTATATTGATGTTACCCCAATTCTGGATGGCTATCACGGCGATACATCTAGAACATTCTTGGTTGGGAATGTATCGGATCAAGCTAGAAAACTAGTTGAAGTTACTCAAAAATCGATGATGCTAGGGATTGGTGAAGTTAAACCTGGCGGAAGAATTGGCGATAGTGGTGCTGCAATTCAGGAATATGCAGAGGCAAATGGATTCTCAGTAGTGCGAGATATGGTTGGACATGGCGTTGGTAGAGTATTCCATACAGAACCTCAAGTTCCTCACTATGGTAAACGAGGTACTGGGTTGAAGTTGCGTAAGGGGATGGTTTTTACCATTGAACCGATGTTAAATGAAGGAGTCTATGAACTTGAGTTTCAAAAAGATGGTTGGACTGTACTTACTCAAGACAGAAAACTTTCCGCTCAGTTTGAACATACGGTTGCTGTCACGGATGATGGTGTAGAAATTTTAACTCTTGCAGAGTGAATTCTCTATGCAAATTCTGTGGATAGGGAGGCGTTGCACTGTGCACGCCGTCTCTACATTAATTAAAAATGGATATTAAAATCACGACTACGTGAAATTTTAGTTAACCTGAACATCAAATATACTTATTATCCTCAATATTATAATTAAATTTACGGATACACTTGATACCAAGTTCGGTTAATTAGTTACTATATAACCCGATTGAAAAGATGGCGGTTATTACCTGTTACTCATTACTCATTACTCATTACTTATTACTCATAACTCATAACTCTTAACTCATTACACATAACTAATTACTAATAACTAAAAACAAAAAACTCAAAAATCAAAACAAAAAAAAAATAAAAAAAAAAAAAAAAAACAAAAAAAAAA
>JBHJJJ010000096.1:0-7728 GCA_050042755.1 Rivularia sp. (in: cyanobacteria) | reverse complement strand
AAAAAAATGTGCGGCTATCCGTAGGGTAGCTAGTCGCATTTTTTATGGGGATTCAGATAAATTAGATTCAGTTAATTTAGTGTCTATAGGGTTGAATTCAAAATAATGGACTTTGGTATTGGGTTCCTCTCGAACAATGTAATGCTGCCAATCATAGACTTGTTCTATGGTATTGTGCCGAGTTATGGATTGGCGATTATTGCTCTAACATTAATTATCCGCTTCTCACTCTACCCTTTGAGTGCAGGCTCGATACGCAATATGCGCAAAATGAAGATTGTGCAACCGATGATGCAGAAGCGGATGGCGGAAGTTAAAGAGAAATATAAAGATGATCCCCAGAAGCAGCAAGAGGAGATGATGAATGCTCAAAAGGAGTTCGGCAATCCACTTGCTGGTTGTGCCCCCGTGCTATTGCAAATGCCTGTATTGCTAGCACTTTTTGCAACTTTGCGGGGTTCGCCTTTTGCGACTGCCAACTCCAATGTGAACTTACAAATTATTCCTAGGGAACAAATCGAACGAATTCAACCAGCAGCATTCGCAACGAAACCGCAAAGTATTTACATAGATGAAGGCGATCGCATAAAAGTCTCGGCGATTCTTCCCGGAGGAAATAAGCTCGGAGTAGGAGAACACACCAAGATTCAGTATCAGACAGTAAATGGGAAGCCATTCGAGGAGTTATTGGAACAGCACCCCGAAAGTGCAAACAAGTTAAGTCCTCAATGGAAAGTAACTAAAGGAGCAGAACGGATCAGTATTGATGCTGAAGGGAACATAGAAGCTTTACAACCTGGAGATGTAACTATTCAGGGAAATATTCCCGGATTAGCTGCAGATACGGGATTTTTGTTTATCGATGCTTTGGGTAGAGTCGGCGCATTTGATGATGATGGCACAATTCATTGGGATATTGTCTCGATGATTGGATTGTTCGGGGTTTCCTTGTATGTGAGCCAGTTAATTACCGGACAAGGCAATACAGGTGATAATCCGCAGCAGAATACTGTAGCGAAACTTACTCCAATTCTGTTTTCCGGGATGTTTTTATTCTTCCCCTTACCTGCTGGAGTATTGATGTATATGGTAATTGGTAATATTTTCCAAACCCTACAAACCTACATCCTTTCCCGGGAGCCTTTACCTGAAGAAATACAAAAGATTGTAGACGCACAAGAAAAAGAACTTCTAAGTGCAGAGGCAAAAGCCCTACCCTTCGAGCCAAAAAGTACTAAAAAGAAAGCAACAAGCTAATGATGAGCGATAGTCGGATGCTGCGCGGAGAGCAGTGGTTAAAAGAACTGCTGCAATTATCCGGGTTCTCTGTGGAGATTGAAAGCAGTAAAGAGGAAAATACCTTAGGACAAAGAGATCCGCTTTCTCTTAATAGCTATTGGTTGACAATTTCCCAATCCAATTTAAATGAAAATCAAATCCAAACTTTAATTGGACGCGATGGTAAAGTGCTAGATGCAATTCAGTATCTAGCAAATTCTATTCTCAATTTGAACCAAGAATCTGAGGAACAAGCATCCTATACAATAGAATTAAACGGCTACCGTGCCACTAGGTCAGTCGAAATTCGTAAGATGATAGAAGAAATAATCGATCGAGTTCGTACTACTGGACGAGAAGTGGAAGTTAAATCCCTCAGTTCGGCCGAACGTCGTCAAGTCCATACTGTATTAAAGGACTTTGAAGATTTAGAAAGCTTCAGCCAAGGTAAAGAACCACACCGTCATTTGGTTGTGCGTCCAGCACCATGGTAATCAGGAAATAGAGGTTGGGATATATATTAAGGAATACCTGAAAACTTCTTTTCCCCCGATAGATCGCCTTAAAAAATGGGTTACAATTTCCGCAAAAACATGTTCTTAGGCTTTTTTAAAGAGATGCCGCACTTCAGCACAAGTTAATTTTTTTTAAAGTCCTTGAATTGTTTCAAAGAAAAAGGAAGAGGGCTTATAAACTAGTTTTCTGTGTTGTGTTGCAGTATTTTCGACCCTAAGCTTGTCCATTTTTTCAGAAATTGTAACCTATCCTTTTATTCCTTTTGGCATTATTTATAATCAGTCAACGGTAAATTATATGGACGCAATTTATATTCCCCAGCTTGCTCAAGCGTCAAAACCTATAGAAGAAATAGAAGTTAAAGAATTTCTACTAGATTTAAATACTTTAACGCCAGTTCGCGGTAAGATTCGCGTACAGCACTGCGGTAATTATTTAGAAGTTTCGGCAAATGCTGAAACAATCATGACTTTAACTTGCAATCGTTGCTTGCAACAATACAATCATCGCGTTTGTGTTGATATATCAGAAATTATTTGGTTAGAAGAAGTTGGTAACCTCGAAGAAGAATTTCTCGCAGAGAGAGAAGTCCCTTTAGATGAGTTGGTAGAAACTTTATCACCAGAGGGATATTTTCATCCCAGTGTTTGGTTATACGAGCAAATGTGTTTGGAAATTCCCCAGCGTCAGTTATGCGATCGAGATTGTCCTGGAATTGAACAAAATCAAGATATTGAAACAGAAAGTAAACCTATTGATAGTCGTTGGGCTTCTTTACAATCTTTAAAAAAGCAGCTGTAATGAAGCATATTAATGATAATAATTGGATCTTTTAGAAACCCGGTTTTTTCACAAAGCCGGGTTTATCAACGTAATGATAGTTCTAAATAGAACAAAAATGTTTGGTAGTGCGAGCCGGAAAGCTCGCATTATAGAAATTAATTGGGATTACTGTAATTTAATTAACTTTTGCCCTAGCGTTCATCAATCCTAGGACAACAACGTTATATAGCGGTTTACAGCAAGGGTGATATTTGTATTACACCAGCAGGAATCGGCGGTGGATATCGTGCCGAAGGTGAAGATCATTTTTTGCAAATTCAAATTGAACCCGATTTTTTACAACAAGTCGCGCAACAAACAGGTTTTGTTCGTGGAAATAGTGTGGATTTGAGACTCAAATTTCGCGATCAAAATTCCCAAATTGAGCAAATTATCATGATGCTCTATTCGGAAATGAATGGGGGGAGTGGTTGGGGAAGTAAGTTATATATCGAATCTTTAACCAATGCTTTAGCTGTCAATGTACTGCGAGATTATTCTATCAAAAGAACTAATTTCAATTTACAATTGGGAGCTTTAAGCGATAGCAAGCTACTTTTAGTTACCGATTATATTAACGATAATATTGCCACGGAAATTAAATTATCAGAGTTGGCAACATTAGTGGGAATTAGCCAGTTTCACTTTAGTCGTTTATTCAAAAAATCTCTGGGAATATCCCCTCATAAGTATGTAATTCAACAAAGAGTTGAGCAAGCCAAATCATTATTGAAAAATCCAGAATTATCAGTGACAGAAATTGCTTTATTATCTGGTTTTAACAGTCACAGTCATTTGAGCAAATCTTTTCGGCAACTTACAGGATTTACACCGAAGGAATACAGAGCAAGTTAAAAAGTTTTTTTATGATTTAATTCAAGATTATTGATGATGTAGTTATGGATATAGGAGGTGGCTTTGTTATGGATGATTATGTAATGGAAATGAGGAATTTAATATAAGGCGATCGTAGAGATTCTATTCACCTTTTTTACTACCCATCCCTTCCATCTATTTAAAACCGATAAGCCAAAAATGGAATCAACATCTCAGCACTACTCAAACCAGCATGAACTCCAAGATGTGTATGCAAGCGCTCTTCATTAGTTATATGCTGACGACATATCCAGTCTTTATGGGAAATAAGTAGTAAATCGCCAATTCTATCTTGAGCTTCCATACCCAAAGGTTTACCCGCAATTCCAAACAAGCCTAATTCCATCGCTTCAGATTGAGTAATGGCAAAAAAGTTTTTGCTAAAATTTTGCTTAATGTAATCTAAAACAGCAGCTTGTTTATTGTGTTTAACATGTAAATAACGAACCCGGTGCTCACCCGTTACCGGAGCAAATAAATTTTGAGTAAGTTGGGGATGCTCTTCCAACCAAAGTGTATGTTCTAAGTTACTATATCTCTGACCGTGATCTGCGGTTAATAATAAAACAGTATCATTTTTACCTGCTAAAGGTTCGATAAGTTGTTTTTTGAGAGCAAAATCTAATGTAGCAACTTCCGCTTTATAAGAAGAACTTAAAGGTCCATAACGGTGAGAAACTGAATCTATAGTAGGTACGTATAGATAAGTAAAAGTTTTCTGGTGACTGCTTGTTGCTAACAAACGTTCTCGCAATTGAGCAAAAGCATCTGAGGGTGTACGATAACCTTTAAAACCATTCGTTCCTGCCTCTGCACCAGCACTAGTAAATCTGCTAATACTTGTTTGTTTAAACTGCTCAAAATTGATAATCTCTACATCTATCCCCGCTTTCTCCATGCGTAAATATACATTCGGAATGGGAAGCAAAGTTTCTGGATTAAATATTGTGTCGGGAAAAGAAGCTCTAGAAGGAGCAATCTGGGGACGAAAGCCAATAAAATTAACTATAGTGCCGATTTCGCGCATGTAGAGACTTGTTCCCACCATGCCATGCTGTGCGGGAGTGTAACCAGTCGCCGCCGAAGTTAAAGCTGTTACGGTAGTACTAGGATAAACCGAAGTCGCGGGCATAAAAAAAGCCTGCTGGCTATTACAAGCTGTAGCAATGGAAGGTATATCCTTTGAATCAGCAAGCTTACGCAATTGTTCGTAACCAAACCCATCCAAAATTAACAACACCACATGATTGATGGGTGCTTGATTTTGCCACGATTTCCAAGCTTCAGTTATTTCAGATGTTGCTAATAACTCTGGATTGAAAGCGGGTGAAGCAGCTTCTTCGCTCAAAGCCGGAGCGTCGGGAGCCAGCCAGTCAATTGCCAAGGAAGCAATATTACATAAACCAAATCCGTCGTAGCTCGGTTTTACTGCCTCAGCACCGAAGAAATCCGGTAGCCTTTGACGAGCAAGCAGTTTTTCTCTGGCTATAGCTGATATTCCCACCATTTTTATAGTTTGCGATACGCCGCAATTATTCTATCTTCTAGTTTTCCAGTTCGTGTGTGATATAGTGATTTTCTTTATAAATTTCATAGGTATTATTTTATCGCAACAAATAAGATAAAAATGGCAGCATCCCAAATTAGCAAAAAGCCCACAGGCTAGAATCCTGGGGCTAATATTACAAAGCCTACCTGCGTAGACTCAAAGATTTCTTAGCCTACGCAGGTAGGCTTTGTTTATGTAGTCGCACCCTTACAGGGTGTCGGATAAAATATTTATTCAAAATTGGGATGCTCACATAAAAAGGTATCACTGAGTAACAGTTGTATTTATTAAAACATCATTTTTAGAAGACTTTATATATACTGACTTTCATCTAGTTTATTTCAAATTTTATCCTTAACCAATCGAGGTTGAGAATATGACAATATGAAACAAATTTCAGCGGTGAAATCTTTACCTCCAGCTATATCAGGACCACTTGTTAAAGCTTACAATGCTGGTGTATATGGGCTAATTTTCATTCTTGGTGGCACAATACTTTTGTTGTTCACATCGTTTTTTGCCGAAGGTATTCTCCGTTATATTTTGGGCAGTATAGGTGCTTTTACTATCCTGGCATTTATTGTACTGTTATACTTTAAACTAGCGGGTATCATCAAGCATATAGGTAAAATTGGAGAACTGTTTAATACGGTTCAAGAAACTGCAATTTACATGACTGATTTTGCCTATACTCTTCAAGCCGTTGCATACAAAAATGCAGAGGAAGTTTCTACTACAATTACTCAAGTGCGATCCACTATTGAAGATGTAACTTCAATGCCATTGTTATCAAGTATTCCTGGAGTAGAGCAGATTGGTAATATTGCTGATAATCCTCATGTTGTTAGAGCAGAAGATTTATCAAAGTCTGTAGTCGCAACAACAGTAACTGCTAAAACTGTTATTGAAGAAGTTAAAACTGCCTTGACTCAATCAGATACAGCACAGCTTCAAAAATATCTGGGCCAACTCAAAAATATTGAACTTCAAGTCAAAGGATTATTGGGTAATTAAACTCTAAATTTGTTCTTTCATCAACAATCTTTTTGCGGATATGAATTCAAGTTAGTAATAAAGTACTATTTATTACTAACTAATACAAAACCACGTGTTTTATCTGAAACCGAATCAACAGTATTCATAGCCTTCCATAAATCTGCCGCCTTTACCCAGACTGGGGGATATTTGTAAAGGGAAACATCCAAGATTAAAAATCTATCTGTTTGTTTGTTGTAAGCAGCTAAGGGTGAAATATGTCCGCCTCTTTTTTGACCAATTGCTCTACGTAAGTAGTTGACAATAATGAAATTATCCGATTGTTTTAAATTTTCTATTGCTAGCTTGCGAAACTCTTCTAAGCTAGTATTTCCTGCATGATAAACTTGTGCTTTGACTGGATAACTTTCTAATAATTTTCCTAGCTCCTGTACTGTCATTCCTTGACGAGAAACAACATCAGGACTTATTACTTTCACCGCAGCTTGATTGCTGAAAAAATTATCTTGAGTAAATACGCGATAGGGTTTATATTTTGGAGATTCTGGTGCGGGAATATCCAAACTATTTAACACCATTACAATGCTAGCGACTCCACAGTATGCTTGATTCTGTTGAGTGACAAACTGCATCGTCAAAGGGAAGAAATCTTCTCTTGATTGGCTTTTAATTAGTAAATTTTCCCCTTCATGTGTATTGAAACTAATCAAATTCTCTGTGGTTGGAAGGGTTTGGGCAAATGCACATCCACTAAAGAGACATATTCCTAAGATAAAAATTCTTTTCGGAAATTTTGATAATTTTAAGGGAATCATTTTTAATAATTATTTCTCAAAATCAGACTTATGATGAATTTTACACTTAGATTGAGGTTGCCGTAGTTTAATTACAACCTGTCTTCTTAAAACTTAAAACTATGCTGTAATACCAATTCTGTATGAGGCTGCGCTAAATCGCTCTGGGCTTAAAAGCTGGAGCTACACTTACGAAGCCCACCTCTGTGGACTGAATTCGGCGCATATTTATAAAGAAATGGTATAAGTACCGAGTAAAAGTAAAAAAAGTATAGAATATCTTTCGGGTAGAGATACAGATGTTGTGTGATTTTTGAATGCTATGGAATGAAACCGCTCTAATTAATTCCGAGCTACGCTAAACTTATACCACTTCAAGACTTGCTACCATGTCTGTCGCCAAAGAATTAGAAACCTCAAATTTAGAAACTCCAAATGATGTTATATTTCCTCCAGGGGATATATAGAACCCATTTGGGATCTATTTAACCAGTTGCGAGTCTTTTAAGCATCAATCGGACAAAACAAAGATTAATCTTAGTGTTAGAGTGTTCAAGAGTTCTTTCAAAGTTTTTGACCAAGCTTTTACATCTTTCCATCCAAGAGTTGGTTCTTTCAATAACCCATCTTGCTTTGACTGGAACAAAACCTATTTTTCCTTCTTTTTCTTTTTGGATTTTAGATGGTTTTGGTGAAAGCTTAAACCTAATTTTTGTCATTATTTGAGGATAAATTTTTTTCAACTCTTCGTGCAATTTTTCAGGATGATATCCGTTGTCAAGCAGGATTGTGATTTTAGGAATGTTGACTGGTTTGGATTTGAAATAATCAATATTATCTGACAACATTTCAATTAATCCCCAATCATCGGACACTGAAGCTTTGGTGCAATGGGTA
>JBHJJJ010000095.1:0-33013 GCA_050042755.1 Rivularia sp. (in: cyanobacteria) | reverse complement strand
TTTTTTTTTATTTTTTTTTTTTTTTTTTTTTTGTGTATTGTTTTTTGTGTATTGTGTTATGTGTATTGAGTTATGTGTAATGAGTAATGTGTAATGAGTTATGAGTTATGAGTAAGGAGTAATGAGTTATGAGTTATGAGTTATGAGTAATAGGTAAAAACAATTTTTTTGCTCTGAGCCATATAGTAAGTAATTAAACGGATTTCATATAAAATATCATTACAATTTATCTTTTATCTTTGATATTATGTATAAGGGACTTCTGGTGATATTTAGCTTGATTTTAGGTAGCATCGGTATTCCAACATTTTTTGTTTGGCAACAAGCTATGCAATTACCCTCTTGGTATACAGAATCATCTTCAAATAAAAACGTAACTTTTGTTAATCAAGAAACCAAAAAGCCACCGCAAACAGAAGAAGTATTGCGTAAAGTTTCAGATAATTTAACAGATAAAACTGTAGGAGAAGTAGAACTTGATGAAGAGGAAGTAAACTCATTAATTCTTTCTTCTATTAGCAAAAAAGATAATACAAGTAAATTTGCTCGGGCTATTAAAGGTACAAATACTCGCATTCAAAACGGTAAAATCTCTGTTGGTGCTGTGATTGAAACTTCATCTATTCCTGTACATGAATTATCCGCACGCAAACAAACAAAAATTATCCAACTACTACAAAATTTACCAGTAAAAGAAAAAAATATTTATATTGGAATTGAAGGAACACCCAGTATTCGCAACCAGCAATTGAGCTTTGATGACACAGCCCGCATTTCTCTAGGTAATTTTAGCTTTCCCATTACTGAAGTTTCGCAAAACCTTGGTATTCCTCAAGAAAGTCTCAGCCAACTTATTGCTCAAGAACTTAAAAAGCTACCAATTAAACTTGAAAATATAGATATTCAAGACGAACGCGTGATTATTCGTGGTTCTCAAAATAATCTTTAATAAAATAACCTTTAAGAAAGCTCCTATTTTTTCCAGGGTAATTTAGTACCCATTTCTGTGATTGCGGAGAAGACTAGATAGATAATCAGTAAAGAAACACTAAGAATAAAAATTACTAAGTCTTTATCCATTTTAGATTTCTGGTAAATAGGGCTAATATCCTATCAGAGAATAACACAATTAGACTATAAGCTATTACCCTTTAGCATGTTAGTACCTGCTTTAAAAGACTGGTAACTGGTTAAATATAACTCAAATCATCCCTCACAAGCAGTTTTCCGTCTTTTTTGGTCAAACTATTCCGCAATAGATACTGATATAACTGAAGTATATAAATATATCACTTTTGTAAAATAGTAATGATAATCAAAAAAAGTTTTTTAGTTGGCTCAATTATCTGTACCTTAGCTGGTGTGGGGGTACAACCTTTAATTAATCCTGCATTCGCTCAAACAACACAATCAAATACACAACTAGAAAATCAATTATCTCCATCACTTCAGCCCAAATCCCAAGTCAAATTAATTACACCAGGCGTACAACCACGTCAAATATTACGCTTTACACCCCAAGCGGGAAGCAAACAAACTGCTGATATGCAAATGGATATGGATATGTCCATGTCTATGAATGGTAATCCCGTACCCAAGTTTCAAATGCCGGGAACTAGCTTGAAATTTAATACTGTCGTCAACAAAGTAGAACCCAATGGCGATATTTACTATGAATTTTCTTATCCTAATGTCGATTTGGTTGGGCAAAGCAATCTACCACCCAGCGCTCTCCAAGGTATGCGCCGTGAAATGAAAAAAATCCAAGGCTTTAAGGGAAACGCCATTGTTGATAATATGGGACGCACTAAAAAAGCAGATTTTGTTGTCCCTGTAAATCTCAATCCAGCTTTGAAACAAATTTTGGATCAAATGAAAAGTTCCATCACGGAGCTATCAGCACCAATTCCCAAACAAGCAATTGGTAAAGGTGCAAAATGGCAAGTTACTTCTCAAATGAAGTTCAATGGAATTAACCTCCAACAAACCGCCAACTACGAACTAGTTGACATTAAAGATGGTATCGCAACAATGAACATTAGCTTGACACAACAAGCAGCCGGAATACAAAAAATGGTACTACCACAAATGCCAAAAGGTACCACCATGACATTGCAATCCTACAATGCCACTGGAGGGGGACAAGCAAAAATTAGTTTGAACCGAATTATGCCATTAAGCACCTCAATCAAAACTAATACAAATGCCAAAATGCTTGTAATAGAGGCTAATTCTCAGGAAAAAACAATATTGGATCAGCAAATATTGATGCAGATGAATATTAAGTCGAATTGATATTGTTTCTAGATAATTCGATTTTTGCACCATCAACCATGATTTACCTCGCCGCTTTCTCCCTAGCAAGGAGGAGAAGGGGGTGAAGGGTTCCCATAAGAATTTTTTTAGAAGAAAAAAATTCTTATGGGTGCCCGTGAGGTTTTAAATTATTCTTCAATGAAATATTTGTTAATCTTCAGTTACAAAAGGCAATTTTTCTTTACTATTTAGCCATGTAATTGCACAAGAATTGCACAAAGAGTTTGCAAATATGAATTTAGTACCAAAACTACTGGATTCCTAACTTAAATAATAAATATTGCGATTTTCGAGTTAATCGAGAAGTAAAAGCGTTGATCTTCTAGTTTAACTCCTTATCAACGCTCTGTGAGAAGTTAGGATTCAGTTTTATTTCATATTCAGTTTATACAAGTCATAATTTAAAGGAGACTTGAATGTTAGATGCATTTACGCGGGTAATTTCTCAAGCTGATACACGGGGTGTCTACCTCACAAGTGACCAATTTGATGCTCTCGGTAGTATGGTTGCTGAAAGTAATAAGCGGATGGATACCGTGAATCGGATTACCAGCAACTCTTCCACAATTGTAGCTAATGCTGCTCGCGCCTTGTTTGCCGAGCAACCCCAGTTAATTGCTCCTGGTGGTAATGCTTACACAAGTCGTCGTATGGCTGCTTGTTTGCGAGACATGGAAATTATCTTGCGCTACGTTACTTATGCAGTCTTTTCTGCTGATGGTAGCGTTTTGGATGAGCGTTGTTTAAATGGTCTACAGGAAACATATTTAGCCTTAGGAGTTCCTGGAGCTTCTGTAGCTGAAGGCGTTAACAAGATGAAAGAGGCAGCGCTCGCCATTGCTAATGACAAAAATGGTATTACTTCTGGAGATTGTAGTGCTTTGATGTCTGAAGTAGCTAGTTATTTTGACCGCGCAGCTTCAGCAGTTGCTTGAGCATTTTTTAAAATCAGTATATCTAACGAAGTTGTAAAAACATTTGATCGAGGTAATTATTCCGTGAAAACTCCGATTACAGAAGCCGTAACCGCTGCTGACTCTCAAGGTCGTTTTTTAAGCAGTACTGAGATTCAAATTGCATTTGGTCGTTTTCGTCAAGCTGGTGCTAGCTTGGAAGCTGCAAAGGCTTTGACCAATCAAGCTGATAGTTTAGTTAATAGTGCTGCTCAAGCTGTTTACCAAAAGTTCCCCTATACTACCCAAATGCAAGGAGCAAATTATGCTTCAACTGCTGAAGGGAAAGCCAAATGTGCTCGTGATATTGGCTACTATCTACGGATGGTAACTTACTGTCTAGTAGCTGGCGGTACTGGTCCCATGGATGACTATTTGATATCGGGAATTGCTGAGATAAATTCTACTTTCGAGTTATCTCCTAGCTGGTATATAGAAGCTCTGAAGTACATCAAAGCTAACCACGGTTTGAGTGGAGATCCTGCTGTGGAAGCAAATTCTTATATCGATTATGCTATCAATGCCTTGAGCTAGAGTTTTCTCTAGTTGCTCGGAATCGCAGGTGACTTACCGATTAATCCATTTTGGATGGTTTCCTGTAGTTCCGAGCAATATTTTTAACAATGAACAGTTAACAGTTAAGAGTTAACACTGAATATATTTTTGGGTTTGAGTTTGTGTGAAGAAATGAAGAGTCTCTAATTTAGGGTATCCATATCATCAAATTGGTTGGTATCGGAATCACATATTTTTACTCCGGCATCGTACAAAGTTTTTAAACTTATATTGTTGAATTATGCCGATGCAACCGGGAACTATATCAAAACCAAATTCTAACGGTAAATTGAACTGATAACTGATTTAACATTTAATAAAAGCACTTAACTAAAATTGAGGAGCAAAAACAGTGGCAATTACTGCAACAGCATCTCGTTTGGGAACCTCTGCCTTTGACGATACTAGCCCTATAGAGTTACGTCCCTATTGGACTCCAGAAGATGCGAAGGTGGCTATTGAGGCAGTTTATCGACAAGTACTGGGTAACGATCACTTGATGAAATTCGAGCGTCTGAGCAGCGCTGAATCTTTATTGTGCAATCGTGCGATTACAGTCAGGGAATTTGTGCGGGGAGTGGCAAAATCAGAACTGTATAAGTCAAAGTTTTTCTATAACAATTACCATCCACGAACAATTGAATTAAATTTCAAACATTTGCTAGGGCGCGCTCCCTACGATGAATCTGAGATTATTTACCACCTCGATATTTATCAAAATCAAGGTTTCGATGTAGATATAGATTCTTACATAGACTCTGAAGAATACACTCAAAGTTTTGGAGACAATACAGTACCATATTACCGGGGTTTCGCTACCCAAAAGGGTCAGAAAACTGTTGGTTTTACCCGCATGTTCCAACTTTATCGCGGTTATGCTAGTAGCGATCGCACTCAAAGCAATCATAGCCAAGCTCGCTTAAGTTACGATTTAGGCCGCAATATAGTAACTCCCATCGCGGCACCTGATAGAAAACAAGCGTTAATTGGTGCTACTCTAACCGAAAGAGGGCAATTATATCGTCTGCGGGTGACTCAAGCAGCAAGTGGACGCTCTCCCCAATTGCGGCGTAGTATCAAAGAGTATGTTGTTCCTTACGAACGACTAAGCGAAACTTTACAAAAACTAAATCAACGTGGTAGCCGGATTCTCAGTATCAATAATGCTTGAGTTAGTGACATAATCAATAGTAATTACACTTAGAGGAGAAAACAAGCGTGGCAATTACAGTCGCAGCATCTCGTTTAGGGGTTTCTGCCTTTAACGAGAATAAACCTGTAGAATTACGTCCATCATGGAGTACCGAAGAAGCAAAGGTGGCAATTCAAGCAGTTTATCGGCAAGTGCTTGGCAATGATTACATCATGGCTTCCGAGCGGTTAACCAGTGCAGAATCTTTGCTGTGTAACGGCTCGATTACAGTTCAAGAATTTGTCCGAGCTGTAGCAACTTCAGAGTTGTACAAGTCAAAATTTCTTTACAATAGTTTCCAAACTCGTGCTATTGAGTTGAATTTAAAACATTTACTCGGTCGTGCTCCTTACGATGAGTCGGAAGTAATTTACCATCTCGATCTCTATCAAAACAAGGGTTTTGAAGCAGATATTAATTCTTATATTGATTCTGCTGAATATAACGAAAATTTTGGCGACAATATCGTACCTTACTACCGGGGTTTTTCTACACAACCCCAACAAAAAACCGTTGGCTTTACCAGAATGTTTCAAATGTATCGCGGTTATGCTAACAGCGATCGCTCTCAAGTTGGGGGTAAAACATCTCGTTTAGCTACAGATTTAGCTCGTAATAGTTCCTCGGCGGTAATTAACCCTTCAGGAAGTGGTGAAGGTTGGGGTTATCGAGCTTCTACTAAAGGTGTAGCTCCTCCTAAAGCCTTTAGAAATACCACTCAAGACAATCGTATTTATCGTATAGAAGTATCTGGAATGAATTTGCCCAGATATCCAAAAGTACGCCGTATTAGCAAAGCATTCTTAGTTCCCTACGATCAACTATCAACAACTTTGCAAAAAATTCAAAAAATGGGTGGTAAAGTCGCCAGCATCACTAATGCATAAGGAAAAACTATTTGGAGATATAAAAGAATATGTTAGGCACTTCTGTAATCAATGGTAGATCAAGTTCGCTTGCGGGTAATCGGATTTTTGTTTACGAGGTAACTGGTTTAAAACAAAACGACGAAAACGATCTCAATAAGTATGCTTTTCGTACTAGCGGTAGCGTTTTTATCCAAGTTCCTTACAATCGCATGAATCAGGAAATGCTGCGTATCAGTCGTATGGGTGGCAAAATCGTCAGCATTCATCCTCTTGGTGTCTCAGTCAGCGACGATACTGATGAGTAATTAACTACCCTCATTAGTTCTTAGGCTTTAAAGTTTAGTTGCAAAGCTTTTAACCACAAAAAGCGTGCTCCTTATTTTATCTCCCGGGTTTGAAAGTTCTGGGAGATTTTTTATATTGTTAGGAATGGCCGCAACTGGCATATTTTCCTTGTAGGGGCACTAAGCATTAGATCAATTTTCAACCTAATAATAAGACTTGTGGTGTCACTTACGTAAATCCTGATTGTATTAGCAAACTTGATGGTTTAGTTGCACGATTACCCTAAATTCCCTATTACAACCAAGTTAAATGAGTTACTAATGCTGATTTTATTAATTTTAGTAAAGTCATTATTTTAAAACATTTAAATTTAAGTAAACTAAGGTTACAAGAAGTAAATTTTTTTTTGAATCTTTTTCAATGATGGAGCGGGTAGGAGAATTTCAAGTAGAGAAATTATTACTCCAAGCAATATTTGAACGCTCCTGGGAAGCGATGATAATTGTCGATGGGCAAAATCATTTGGTAGCAGTTAATCCTTCCGCTTCCCAGTTATTTGGTTCATCCACGGAAGCATTAATTGGTAAGTCGATTTTTGACTTCTTTCCTTATGTTTTGAATTGGGCAGAGGGGCAAAATATTGCAGAAGTTACCATTCAACATCAAAATGGCACCACCCAAACCGTAGAATATAGTCAAGTTGAGGAGATTTTACCCAACTACACTTTGTTGATTTTGAGGGATGTTACTAACCTTAAACGAGCAGTAGCAGAAGAGCTGCATCTTCAACATCAACGTATTGAGCTATTTTCCGAAGTCACCCTCAAAATTCGTCAATCCCTGCAACTCAAAGAAATTCTTCAGACTGCGGTAACGGAAGTACAAAGAATTCTCAAAGCAGATCGAGTTTTGATTTACCAAGTTTTAGAGAATGGAACTGGTAGACTCATTAGTGAAGCGGTTTTACCGGATTATTCCCCCATTCTAGGTATGGAGTTTCCCGAAGAAGTGTTTCCGGAGGAATATCGAGAACTTTATGCAGGTGGAAGAGTACAAGCGATTAGTGATGTACACTCGCAGGATCCGGGATTGAGCGAGTGCTTAATTGAATTTATGGATGTATGGATGGTGAAAGCCAAATTGGTAGTACCAATCCTGCAAAATATTAAGTCTAAAACTGCTAAACATCAAGCGGTGCGGTTATGGGGTTTGTTGATTGCTCACCAATGCGAAACTACTAGGGAGTGGACGGATTTTGAGTTGGAATTAATGCAACAATTAGCAGACCAAATCGGTATTGCTTTATCTCAAGGGGAATTATTAGAGAATCTCGAAGAATTGGTAGCCGAGCGTACCGCTAATCTCCAACAAGAAATTAACGAGCGTCTGGAAGTAGAAGCAGCATTACGTCGTAGTGAAGAGCAACTACGTTTAATTGCCAATGGCTTACCGGTTTTAATTGCCTATGTAGATAAGGATCGGCATTATCGTTTCAATAATGAAGCTTATCAAACTTGGTTGGGATTATCACCAAATAAAATTTATGGCTGTCATTTGCAGGAAGTCCACGGACAGGAAGAATACAAAAAGGTAGAGAAGTATATCGAGACGGTACTTTCAGGAAAACAGGTTACCTATGAAAACGATACCACATTTCAAGATGGATGTATTCATTCTGTAAATATTACTTATATTCCCCACATTCACGAACAAGAAAATGGTGAAGTCAAGGGATTTTTTGCCCTTACTAGTGATATTAGCGATCGCAAAGCTATTGAAAGGATGAAAGATGAGTTTATTTCCGTAGTCAGTCACGAATTACGTACTCCCCTGACATCAATTCATAGTTCTTTGAAAATTCTGGCGACGGGTAAATTAGGGAATCTTTCTAGTAAAGGGCAGCGAATGCTAAATATTGCTGATGAACAAACAGAACGGTTGGTACGTTTAGTTAATAATGTACTCGATTTACAGAGCATTCAGTCAGGCAAAATTACCATGAATAAGAAAGCCTGCAAAGCTATGGAATTAATGATTGAAGCAACTCAAGCGATGCAAATGATGGCACAGGAACATGGAGTAAAATTGTTTGCTGAGTCCGTTAATTTTGTTGTTTGGGCAGATCGAGATTATATAATTCAAACCCTGACTAATTTATTGAGCAATGCAATTAAGTTTTCTCCTCCAAAAAGTTGTGTTTGGCTATCGGCGACAATGGAAACATTGGAGAATCAAAATATAAAACAACAAATAAATTCCTACGTGACATTTGCAGTCAAAGATTGGGGACAAGGAATTCCCCAGAATCAGTTAGAGAATATTTTCGAGCGTTTTCAGCAAGTAGACTCTTCTGATTCTCGTAAGAAAGGAGGAACAGGTTTAGGGTTAACTATTTGTCGTCAAATTATTAAAGAACATGGTGGAAATATTTGGGTTACGAGCACTTGTGGAGTTGGTAGTACTTTTTATTTTACCCTACCCACAGTCATTAGCATTTTGGAGCAATGACAATGAAAGATAAATGTATTTTACTCATTGATGATGAAGAAACAATTCAGGAAGTAGTACAAGTTGGGATTGAAATTGAAGCTGGCTGGGATGTGGCGATCGCATCTTCGGGTGCAGAAGGAATTGAAGTAGCCCAAGCCCAAAAACCAGATGCTATTCTACTGGATATAATGATGCCCGAGATGGATGGCATTTCCACATTATCGCAGTTAAAAGCTAATATCAAAACTCAATCAATCCCTGTGATTTTGCTTACGGCTAAAACCCAAGCTGCTGATAAAAAACAATTTCAAAATGTAGAAATTATGGGTATAATTACAAAGCCATTTAATTCTATGACTTTAGCTAGTCGGATTGCTAAAATACTACAATGGGAGCTTGAATAAAGTCAAAAATCAAAAGTAAAAAGTCAAAAATAAACTCTCTTCGAGTCAATTTTAAAATAAAAATTAAATAATCAAATTTTCCAAATTAAAAAAGTATTGAAATATCAGCAGTAAAAAGTGAGTTATTAATTACGAAACAGTAACATTTTTTATAGAGTAGCAGATGGTAAATGAGAATATTATTAGTTGATGATGATGAAAATTTGATTGATGTATTGCGAATACATCTTGCAGAGCAAAATTATGTCATTGATGCTGTTACAGATGGAGAGCAAGGATGGCTTTATGGTTCAACCTATACCTACGATTTAATCATTCTCGATTGGTGTTTACCTAAATTCGATGGAATTAGTCTTTGTCAGCGTTTCCGCGAACATGGTTATTGCACTCCGATTCTTTTACTAACAGCCCATAATCACAGTCAATATAAAATTAAGGGGCTTGATGCTGGAGCAGATGATTATCTTGGTAAGCCTTTTGATTTAGAAGAATTATCAGCTAGAATTCGAGCTTTGTTGCGTCGTTCTCATTCTACTTCTAATCCTATTTTAAGTTGGGGAGATTTACAAATTAATTCTAGTACTGGTGAGGTTAGTTATCAGGGAAAAATAATATTATTAACAGCGAAAGAATATAGTTTATTAGAGTTATTTTTACATCATAGCCAAGAAGTTTTTAGTATTGAAGATATTATCGAAAATTTATGGTCATCGGTAGAATATCCTGCCCAAGCAACTGTTCGTTCCCATCTCAGACGCTTGCGAAATCAATTAAAAATTGCTGGATTACCGGAAGATCCTATAGCAACAGTACGAGGTAGAGGATATTATTTAAAACCTGCACCTCACAATCGTAATTCTATACAAACTAATTCACCAATTTCAGCAGAATCTGAAGAAAATAAACATTTACGACATTTAACAGCATTAACCGCAGCTTGGAAAAAATATCAGCATAAAAGTAAGCAACAATTAGAAACCATTAGATCCGCACTACAGGATTTGAAAAATGGTAATCTTAGTAGTAGCGATCGCCAAGCAGCGATATTAATCGCTCACAGCTTAGCGGGTAATTTGGGGTTGTTTGGTTTTGATACCGGTTCGCAATTAGCGAGAGAATTAGAACAACTCCTGCAAAAAGAAATTAGTAACCAAAATATTGAACTATGGGCATCTGAAAAGATTGTAAATGCCCTAGCTCAAGAATTGAATATTGGAGAAAATTCCTCTGAAAAAATATCCGAACAACTGAAAAAAAATTATCCTTTACTATTAATTGTAGATGATGATACTAAGTTTACAGAACAACTAACTCAAGAAGCTAATAGCCAAGGAATTCAAACTGCGATCGCAACTAATTTAGAGTTAGCTCGGGCATGTCTGGATCGCGAGCAAAATTATGATGTACCTAATGCAGTTATTCTGAGAGTTTCTTTTACCGAATCAACATCTAAAGCCACATTACTATTAGAAAGTTTATCATTAATTGCTGAATTTAAATTACATATACCATCAATACCAGTTATTGTAATTGCTGATAGCGATAGAGTTGAAGATCGTTTGCAAGTAGCGAGATATGGAGGATATTTTTACTTACAACAACCAGTTACTCCCACTCAAATCATCACCTTTTGTCAACAAGTTTTAGAACAATTTTCTCATGACAAAAAAATCATGGTCATAGACGATGATATCGAGTTATTGCAAACTTTACCCTCTCTTCTCCAACCTTGGAATTTTAAACTCACCACTCTTAAAGATCCTCGACAATTTTGGGAAGTACTTCCCGCGGTAGATCCTAATTTGCTGGTGCTGGATATCGAAATGCCTTACATTAGCGGTATTGAATTGTGTAAAGTGCTGCGAAATCATCCTTACTGGCGTAAATTACCAGTATTATTCTTGAGCGTACATACAGATGTTGCCATTAGAGAACAAGTATTCAACATGGGAGCGGATGATTTAGTGAATAAACCAGTTGTGGGGAAGCAATTAGCTGCTCGGATTTTGAATTGTCTTGAGCGTAGGGGTTGAAGTTGGAAAGTTTGTTGGTTTCCACACTCGCCCAGAAATGAATTTCCGGGCTAATAGGTGAAGTCATCTCAAGATGACTGGGGAATTTTTGCGTTATTTAGTCGTCTTCAGACGACTTTTGCTATGAGACTGGGAATTCATTCCTAGTACACCACGGCGTAAATAAGGCAACCATTAAAAATGCCTGAAAAGCCGCAGATATCAAACTTCTAACTTCTAACTTCTAACTTCTTACTTCTTACTTCTTACTTCCGCCGCACTGTACTAGTCGGATTATGGGTTTATTTCCAACAACACGTTTAAAGTATCAGTTAATGGTGGCATGCTAATATTCCTACCGTTCTTAAAGAAATGTAAAAGTAAGATCCAAATAAAACTATAGCGCTAGAGTTTTCTCAAAAGGAAGCTTCCAAGGAACACCCAGATAAAACTAAATCTTTAGCGCAACAGTTTTCCCAAAAGTAAGCTTCAAACCAACACTCAGATGAAACATGGGAGCCGATGATTTAGTGAATAAACCAGTAGTGGGGAAGCAATTAGCTGCTCGGATTTTGAATTGTCTTGAGCGTAGGGGTTGAAGTTGACATGGGGAGATGGAGAAATTGCTGATGCTCAAAGGTTTTTTTTGATTCAGTGATTGAGAATAATGTCAATTGTAAACCTTATCTTAACCGTATTGATATAAAAACAGCTAAAAAAAATGTATAGTAACAAACATTATGTAAAATAATCTATACATTTTCGAGGTCTGTGATACTAAATATACATTTTCAACACCAAATCTTTATATAAAAGAGTTTGACTTGTTGTAGGATAAATGAAGATTTTTAGAGAGCCTAAAGGGAAAAATCATTCCTGGGTATCTATTTTTTTCAGCTAGTGGTGCGTTTGATTAATTTTACTCGGTTTGTCTAGTGCGTAAGCGAAGGGTGTCCGTACCGAAGATCCTCACGGAGGGACTTAGGACATACGTCTCGCTCGCTATTTACCATCAGGGGAGGGAGATACTCCCACTATTGTTGTGTTACTCTGCAAAATTAATGTGGCGGAGTACTAGTAGTGCATTTCAAAAATTCTGAGTGGTTCATTTTTCCACAATCGTAGGGAGACGTTGTGTATAACGTCTCTACATTGCGTCGGTAGAAAAACAAAATCGTCAAAACGGCTGGAAACCACTAGTAGTGCGTTTAACTGAAGATTGAGTATATAACAGCTTTTTTTATTATCAGGACTTATGCGATTGTCACAATACCCTGATTGGTGCGTGACATCAAAAGTCTTGTTACTGTGTTAAACAATCAGTCAGTATACAAGCATCCTACAAAAAATGTGCCAGTTGCAGCTTACCAATTCTGTATGAGGCTGCGCCTTCTCGGTTCACTCGCTTATGAGTGGAGCTACTTTAATAAAGCCCATGTGCATGGGCTAAATTTGGCGCATCTTTATAAAGAAATGGTATAAGTCCTAATTATAAAAAACAGTAAAAATACTTATGTGACACTTAGGGTGCCGAATGTAAATTAAAACCAAAAATCTAGGAAATTCCATCATGGCCATTAACTTTAATGAAGTTGGTTCTTTTCAAGGTGTCCAAGGCGAACCCCAAATTCTTAATAACCCTACCTCGATTCAATTTGGTGAGGATGGTAGATTATATGTTGCTGAGCAAAATGGTACTATTAACGCTTTTACAATCCAACTCCAAAATGGCGAATATGTAGCTACCGCTAACGAAGAACTAGTCTTATCTAATGGAGCAGAAGTCGTCAAATCAATTCAAAACCACAACGATGATGGTTCCCTTAGTGGCGAGGAGAATCGTCAAGTTACAGGGCTTGTGGTTACTGGTACTGCAACCAATCCCGTCCTTTATGTATCTTCAAGCGATCCGCGCATTGCGACTTTTAACGACACCAATCTCGACACAAACTCCGGAGTTGTTACTCGTCTGACTTGGAATGGAACTGAATGGGAAGCTGTGGATATCATTCGTGGTTTACCTCGTTCCGAAGAAAATCATTCTATTAATGGTATGGTTTTGAGTGAAGATGGCACTAAGCTTTACCTGAATGTAGGTGGTAATACCAACAACGGTGCACCATCAGATTTCTTTGCCTATACAGGGGAATACGCTCTTTCAGGGACAGTTCTTGAAATCGATTTAGTAGATATCGAAAGCCGACCAATTCTAACCGATCCGAATGGTGGACAGAATGGTACTTCTCGTCAATATATCTACGATTTGCCTACCCTTGACGATCCGACTGTTAGCAATATCAGTGATGGTGTAGGGGAAGATATATCAGGTTTAGACGAAAATGGACCTTGGGGTGGCAATGATGGTTTTAATATGGCAATCTTACCTGCTGACGCACCGATGCGGATTTTTGCCGATGGCCTACGTAATCAATATGATTTGGCACTAACCCAGAATGGTCAGCTTTATACTGTGGATAATGGTTCTAATGGTAATCTTGGGGGTAATCCTGTAGATGCCAACGGGTTAGCTACCGACCAACCAGGAGCAGGAGAAGCTACGAACGATCCTAATGATGGGGGATCTGGCGACCCAGAACCGTTGTTTTTGTTAGAAGACGGGGGCTATTACGGTCACCCTGTCCCTGCTCGTGCTAATCAAGATTTGTCTTGGACAGTTATTAATGACCAGGGCAATGCCGATACCTCTTTGTCTCCCAATAGTGTACCTAATTTAGCCGACCTCGTTCCTGATGATGTAAACATTGCAGAAGGCTTTCTGATCGATCCGAGTAAGTTTACTGACAACGCCGCACGGTTAGCGGAAAGTGGAATTCGTGTTGAACGGAACAGCCCAGATAGTAATGCTTTGATCACTTTAGGGTCATCTAGTAATGGTTTGGTTGAATATACTGATGATGTTTTTGGTGGTGCTTTGCAGGGCAGTCTAATTGTCACTCAGTTTAATGGCAATGTAACTTTACTCAACCTCAGCGATGATGGGACATCCATTGAACCACTTGTGGATCCTACCGCAGGTAATCAAGTAATTGATGATGATGGTATATTTCCACTAGCTACAGGTCAGTCAAATCCCTTAGATGTCACTACTGGTATTGATGGCACGATCTGGGTGGCAGAATTTGGCAACAATAATATTAATGTCTTTGCACCATCAGATGAAGTTGAACCGCCAGACACAGATATTGACGGTGATGGAATTATCAATATCAACGACCCCTTCATTCGAGATGAAAACAATGGCAATTCGGTTTTAGTATCCCCCAGTCAAACTTTAGTTTGGGATTTTGATGCTAACCAAGATAACAATTTGCCTGGAATAAGCGGCTTTGGGGGTGGTTTGACTGGTGTGATGATTAACAACACCACAGATTTTGAGGCGTTCTTTCAAGAACCTTCGACCATAGAAGGACAGATTATCAAGTTAGATAATGTCAAGTTCAATACTGCTGCTGGTGGTGGAACAACGGTTATCGAGTCAGTCTCTAATGGCGATCCTTTTGAAACTCTTAATAACGGTGAGAATTAATTCCATACAGGAGTAACCCTTGCGCCAACTGTAGAAACTTTTACTATCAAATGGAGTGTATTCAATCCTGGAACAGAATTTACTGGTTCCTTTCAGCAGATAGGTGGTTATATTGGTACGGGAGATCAAAGTAACTATCTTAAGATAGTAGCCATTGATGGATTGAATGATGAAATTCAGATTTCATTGGAAGATGATGATGTAGTTCAATTCACATCCTTTATTTCCGCAGATGACTTATTTGATTTCCCAACCAACCAGCAAATCTTTTTCGAGTTGGAAATTGACCCTGTTGCAGGAACTGCTATCCCTATAGTTAGTTACGAAACTGGCGATGAGAATATTACTACCGTCACAGGTCAAGCTGTAGATCTTAATGGCAGTACAGTTTTAGATGCTATCCAAGGAAATTACACCGTTGAAGGTCAAAATACGGGTTTAGCGGTGGGTTTATTATCTTCTAACGTAGGCGAACCCACAGCCAATACTTTTCAGGCAATTTTTAATGAGATTGAAATTACTGCCACAGGTGACACTTCCCAAACAATACTTTATCGAGTCAATGCTGGAGGTCCAGAAGTTGCTGCAGTTGACGGAGGTATTGCTTGGTCAGCAGATACGACGAGCAATAATAGTTCGTTCCTTGTCGATGCTGGCAGTAACAATACTGCTTCATTTCCAGCAGTAGAACCAGGAGATACCGTTCCTGCTACTGTTCCTGGGGCTATCTTTGATACCGAGCGTTGGGACCAGCCTGGTGGTTCGGAAATGGAGTGGGCTTTTGATGTTCCCACGGAAGGTACGTACGAAGTTCGACTTTACGTGGGTAATGGCTTTAGTGGAACTAACGACCCAGGGGAACGGGTATTTGATGTAGCTATTGAGGGTAGTGTTCCTACGAACCTGGATAACATAGACCTGTCCAGTCAATTTGGCAATGAAGTCGGAGGAGTAATTAGCAATACGGTAACGGTGACTGATGGTACTCTCAATATAGAATTTATCCATGGTGTTGAAAACCCGCTAATTAATGGCATCGAGATTGTCCAACTTGGGGGTGGTGATACAGAACCTTTGCCTACAGTTTCGATTCTCAACGACCCAATTAATGTAGCTGATGAAAATCAAGGTCAAATCCAAATTTCCCTATTAACTGATGTTACTGTCCCCAGTAATCAGACAGTTAATGTTACCTTTGAAATTGTTCCTGGCACTGCCACCGCTTTAGAAGATTACGAGTATCTATCCACTAGTGCCACTTTTGACGAGGAAACGGGTGTCTATACTGATACCGTAGCCATCGCTGGTGGGTCTTCTGATGTTACATTCTTGGTAGATATCTTGCCCGATGCTCTTATGGAAAGCGAAGAAAGCTTTACCGTTAATATTACTGATGTTAGCCCCAATGCACAAATAGGACTAGCGGATACTACAACTGTAACTATTGAAGATAGTAGTTCTACTCAATTTGGCGAAGCAACTCTGAGTATAACGGCGGACAGTGACAACATACAAGCATCTAATTTTGGCAGCAATTCTTTTCAAATTGCCAATTCCGGAGACAAAAAAATTGTTGAGGTCAATATTGATGTCACCAATGCTCTTTATCCCGATACAGTTTTCGATCCTTTTGGGCTGGCAGGAGATACATTAGGCAAAGAACTGACTATAGACACTAACGGTAATACTGGTGTGGTGATTGCACCAGGGGATTATTATATTGGTACTGGAGGAACGGCTGGTTTTGAAGCTATCGAGCTACAATTTAATGAAAATGTGGATGGTGGATTTGAACCAGGAGAAACTCTGGGTTTCTCAGTTGATATGGACCCCAACTCCGTTGCTGGGGCACAGAAAGCTCCCCTGGATGCGGGTTCTAATCCCTCTTGGGATGTGGGCGGTGTATCTGGAGCAGAATTAATTGGCTCAACATTTACTGTTACTTTCGATGACGGCACTACCGCAACTGGTCAACTTCAGGGGACTAACAACCAAGGAGGTTCCCAGGCTTTAGCTTCCCAAAATACCACCGATGTTCCTGTCACTTTGAGTGTTAATAATTTAACTGAAGGTGGTGTAGGAGCTTATAACGAAAATAATCCTGTGGTTATAATTAATGGAACAGCAGGACAAACAGCAAGGGTAGTTTTAACCAAAGGCTTTATTCAACACGTTAGTTTAGATCCTTTCATCAACGGTACCCCAGCCCAACAGGGATTTGCACCAGTTTTACAGTCTCAGTTGGACGATTTGGCTGCATCAGATTTTCCTGCCAATAATGCCGTGGAGTTCCAAACTGTAGATGTAGTCTTAACTGGCGAAGACCAAGATATTAGCGATTTATTTGATTTTTCTGGTGTCGCAGACTTTGACTTTGATGGTGAAGAACAGTTACCTCTGGGGTTTGTTGCTAGTGCGATCGATCCGAACAACAATAATCTACCCATTGGTTCGGTAACTGAGCCGATATACTTGCAATTTTCTGATTCTGAAGATACGATATTGTATCGAGTCAATGCTGGAGGAAGCGAAGTTGCAGCCCTTGATGGTGATATTGCTTGGTCGGCGGATACAGTAAGCAATAATAGTCCCTTCCTCAGCGATCCTGGTAGCAATAATACTGCTTCTTTCCCAATTGTTGCTCCAGGGGCTACTGTACCTGCAAATATTCCAGATGCTATCTTTAATACTGAGCGTTGGGATCAGCCTGGTGGTTCGGAAATGGAGTGGGCTTTTGACGTTCCCTTGGCAGGTATGTACGAAGTTCGACTTTACATGGGTAATGGCTTTAGTGGAACTAACGATCCAGGAGAAAGGATATTTGATGTGGCAATTGAAGGTGAGATTCTTCCTAACCTGGATGACATCGATCTTGTCAGTCAATTTGGTAATGAAGTTGGCGGAGTAATTAGCAATACGGTAACGGTGAGTGATGGTACTCTCAATATAGAATTTATCCACGATATCGAAAATCCCCTAATCAACGGTATGGAAATTGTGCAACTAGGTTTATCGTAGACCCGAAATTACCCTATAAACCCTGCCTCGCCTTTCATCTCATACTTCCCTTACGGATAAGGTGAGATGAAAGCCGAGGAACCTAAAGAATTTTCGGCGTTGCTGAATCTGGGTATGAATTTATATTTTTGGCTTGATTTAGCAACGATTTTTTAAGGCTTTACATCTTTGGGTAAGACTCATTCATACTTTCAATCAGCAACGCCCAGTAGAGCTATCAAGTTTAAGCTGAGAGCTTGAATTCCTAATAGTCAGCAAATCAGGAGAAGCCGAATTTATTCAAGAAATAGGTGACATATCAGCTAGATACGAAAAACTAGTTAAGTAATGCCCTGAAAACTATGAACCTGAAGATTACACCTTATTCATGCTACAAAACAGAAAAGACTTCAATATTAGTAGGTTTTCGGAATTGTATATCAGAATCAAATTAATTTGTTTAGATTATTGCTTATATGCCTTTGTTTTAGGTATTCCTCCTATTGTATTCCTACTACATTCATCTTGTTAATTTCTTTCTGCGCTTCTCTCATAAAAAAATATAACCACAATCAATTAGATATTTTTGAACCACTCCCCGCGCTAAAGCGACGGGGATTCGGGCATTGACCCTAGCTTTTCGTCCTTAGTGACTATCTGGCTAGGTTTAAGCACCTTGTTAGAGAACTGCTCGGAGGGGCTATGGTTGCCCTTGCTTTTGCACTCGGCTACTTGCTCGCAGTTTGTTCTGTATCGTTGCCATGCCTCTAACAGATACGGTTCCGTATCTGGATACTCCCATGAGATATCCCGCAAGGACAACACATCTCCATAAACGCATCTAGCCTGCGGAAGCGCTAAACAAATCTCTATGCATAGGTTGAACACCTGTAACATCCCTATGCACTCTTTCTGATAGTTTTTTCTTGATGCGACTACCATCAAGGTGAGTTTGTGATAACGCTGTTGTTTGGGTAGAAAACTTTATAAACTTACCCCCGGCGCTTTCAGCCTTGCGAGCAAGTTCGGCTTGAAAAAATCCTGGCGACTTACCAGAAATAGCCTTTCCGTAACGTTTCTGCCAGCCTTTTACACTTACACGTTCTGTTTTTATTCTGTTGCCATGTCGTAAAATATCGTTAACTAACTTACGGTTTTGTGATTTACTGTAAGCTGATTTACGACGTTCTAACTCGGCTTTCTTCCCTCGTGTCTTGATATATGACTTTGTTCTCTTCCACTTCTTAGCCCCTTTCTTTACTTTTCCTTTCTTTTTAACAAGTTTGTTCCCTACCTGTTTATCAAAATCAGGCTCAAAGTTGTCTGGGTTATGCATCCGCATAGAACGCTGCATTTTTTGCTGAAGCGCTTTTATCTCACGCTCATAAGTTGGTACTTTCTCAGCAAATGGTAATAATCCAGCATATTCATCACCAACAAAAGCAACATTACTAATGTTTAAGTCAAGACCAATAGTCCCGTTTTTAACAAAGTTTGTGGGCTTTTGAAAAGGTAAACCTTCATTGACTAGCTGAATGTACCACCGACGCTTCCCGTTGAGAATACGCCATACTATACGGCAATACTTAACAGGTGACTTTATCCCATGCAATAACACGGGGTTAGTCCAATCGACTACTGGGTTAATGGTTAACTTACCCCAGACAACTTCTATAGAAGCTCTTGCACTACAAGTAATACTGTTCCTGTAATCTTTCTTGTCAAACTTCTTAGGGTTGCGAGTTTGTTCAAACTTTACTGTTATACCAGTAGCGTTAGTTTTACTTTCTACTGACTTAAAACGGCTTGTAGGTTTAAACCTTACATTTTTGGCTATACCAAACAAAACTTTATCAACAGCCTTGAAGGCTCTAACGCCCATATTGATTTTTTCATGGGCACCAAGTTTTTCTTTAATCCACTTACTGTTGTTAGCGGTAGCTGTTGCGAAACTTCCTAAATCAAACTCAGAGAATCTGTACTGCTTTCTAGCTTGGTTAAATAAATCTTGTTTTTCTTTCTTAGTTCCTCCTCTTAGCTTTTTAGCTTTCTTAAATGACTCGCAGTTTTTAACTAGATTCATTCGCACCAAAGCTTCGTTTAAGCAAGCATTGTATAACTGCCTTGCCGCTTGAAATCTGGCTGATAATTCTCTTTCTTGTCTGCTGTCAACCTTTAGCGGCAACTCCGTAACGAATGAAGGTGTTGCACTGCGAGCCATTGACCGACCTCTCAATGTATGTTATCACTAGTGTAATAGTTAGTTCACCAACTGTCAATCCGTGAAATGGAAAAGTCTGAGAAGCATTTCAAAAAGGGTAACAAGTTAGGTTTTGTGGCTGCTGGTGAAAAGTCTTTAACGGCTCACATCGGACTCAAATTAACAGAGGAAGATAAAGAAGCTCTCAAAAAAATACCCGACTGGAGTAGCAAATTAAGAGAGGCAGTTAAACAGTTAATAAAAGAATACGGCGACTAAAGTCGCTTTACGTAAAGCTAACCCCGGTCTGAAGACGCGGGGCTTGCGCTTGTACTAGTACTCTGGTCAAATTGGAAAACTCAATAATATTTAAAATAAATAAAGACGTTGCATTGTGCACGCCGTCTCTACATTAATTTATTTTCTCAACCATCATATTATTCCCTCCCCGTTAACGGGGAGGGTTAGGGTGGGGTTTATTACTTCAAAGCACCCAAAACCGGTACAACTTCAGCTTTTGCAATTTCCGGTGTCAACAACCCTTTCGCATAAATACCAGGATTACTTTGTGCAATTTCAGTATATGATTCCCGCACCTGAGCATTCACTGCGACTGTCTTCACATCGTATATCTGCATGACAGCTTTAGGATAAAACCCGATGCCGATAATTAACACCAAGAAACAAGCTGCAATAAATATTTCACGAGCGCTTGCATCCCTGTAAACTGATTCACCTGGTAAAACGCAATCGGTACCAAAACAAGCTGTACCTTCTGCTTCTAGATTCTCATATTTCGCATTACCAATATCGCAAACAACTTTCCCTTCGCCGTAAAATACTTGTTTTAACAAATCGAGTAAATAAATTGGGGTAAGGATAATTCCTACTGAAGCGAGAAAAACAGTTACCGTGGAGAATGTGTTACTGTAAATATCGCTTGTAGCTGCGCCAATTAATACTGAAAGTTCGCTCACAAATCCGCTCATTCCCGGGAGGGCTAAGGAAGCCATGGCACCCATAGTACATAAAGCAAAAACTTTTGGCATTACTTGTCCAATACCGCCCATTTCATCCATTTTCATTGTATGGGTACGGTCGTAAGTTACTCCAGCTAGGAAGAATAGCACTGATGCAATTAAACCGTGGGAAATCATCTGCAACATCGCACCGTTGATTCCCAAATCGGTAAAGGAGGCGATACCCAGTAACACAAATCCCATGTGAGAAACTGAGGAGTAAGCCAAACGCCGCTTCATGTGAGTTTGAGCAAAGGAGTTTAAAGCGCCGTAAATAATGTTAACTACTCCCAGAGTTGCTAAAACTGGTGCAAAGTAGATGTGTGCGTCGGAAAGAAGTTCTAAATTAAGGCGAATTAATCCATATCCACCCATCTTCAAAAGTACGCCAGCCAAAATCATCGATACGGGAGTAGAAGCTTCGCCGTGGGCATCTGGTAACCAAGTATGTAAGGGGAAGATGGCTAGTTTGACACCGAAAGCAATTAACAATCCGGCATAGAGCAATAATTCCAAACCCAAGGAATAATCTTTCGTTGCTAAAGCTGCGATATCAAAAGTTACATTTTCGCCGCCATACAAAGCCATCGCGATCGCAGCGACTAGAATAAATATAGAAGCCGCTGCAGTGTAGAGAATGAATTTGGTTGCAGCATAACGTCGGTTTTTTCCACCCCAAATGTTAACCAGTAAATATACGGGAACTAATTCTACTTCCCACATAATAAAGAACAACATTAAATCCTGAGCGACGAATACCCCAACCTGTGCCGAATACAGCACCAACATCAGAAAATAAAATAAATGCGATCTGCGATCGACTTGCCAAGCTGAAAATATCGCCAGCGTCGTCACAAATCCCGCTAATAGTACCAAAGGAACTGACAAACCATCGACGGAAACAGCCCAGTTAAAACCCAACTGAGGTACCCAGGCATAACTTTCCGCTAGTTGAAAACTTGCACTGCTTGCATCGTAATTGTTCCAAAAGGCGTAACACATCAAGAAAAAATCTGCTATACCCACGCCAGTGGCATACCATCGAACGCGATTACCAGTTTTACTGGGTATCAACGGTATGAATAAAGCTGCAACGAGTGGGAATAAAACTATTGCGGTCAGCCAAGGAAAATGTTCCGCCATGATGTCAATGAGGAAAAATACTTATTTTATGATTAATGTCATTTTACTAAACTTTGTAACATTTTTTTAATAAAATTTTGTCGAGGGTAATCATAGAGAGATTGTGAAGAGGTTAAAAAAAATGGATACAAGCCCCCGGATTCATCCGTGGAGAGAAAAAAGTTGGGTTTCACTTCGTTCAACCCAACCTACGTTATAGGTAATGTTCTACCGGGAAGGGAGTAAAAAACTTGCTAGAAACCGTAGGATTTTTAGCGCACACGTTCTGGATAAACTTGGAATGAATCAAAGAAATTAACGGCTTCTGTGGTTAATTCTCCTTCTGTTATTGTTAGAGCTTCCATAAGATACGCTCTTCCTTTTACTATAACTCCTTGATATTGTCCTGTTTTCCCGTCTGCATGTTGTACAAGCAGTTCTAAACCTGCGTATCCACGAATTTCGATATTTCTACTTCTGACGATTTTACCTCTACTAATCATTACTTCTCGCATTGAAGTCTGTAATAGTTCGCGAATTTGTCTGGAAGGTAAATAACGTGTTTCGATTGGTAGGTCTTTGTGCGTAATCATATATACTGTTTCGCTTGTGTTGCTCGCTGACATTAATAGTCTTGGTTCATTGCATATTACAAAACCTGGCATCCAAATTTTAAAATCCTGGTTTGGTCCCCACCAATACTGATCAAGTTGATTTTTCGTTAACTGGTTGTTATTTGCTGAGACTAACAATGTCGATTTGATTTGATTTATTTCGGTTTCGCATCGATTTTTGGCTTGTGCTTTGGGAGTGCAAAATAAAGTTACTATTGCTGGCACTAGGAGTGTAGCAAAAGCAGTCGATTTTAATGCTTTCATGACTATGTATGTCCTATTAATGAGGTATTTTTTAGAGGCTTGGCTCTTCTGTGAAACAGATTTTTGAAAAGTCTGTAGTTGAAAGACAAGATGTGAATTTTGGGTTTAAAACCAAAAAAAGCAACGACGAATTCTATCCTGGTGGATGTAAAAGCAAGGGAACTTCTACGTCTGATGTTTTGCTGTTGAGTAGGAATAGCTCGCGCTTTTCAATCCAATTCTTGATAAGTTAAGCTGACACTGTCTTTTTCTCCATCGATGAGAAATATATACACTGTTTTGTCAGGCTGATTTTGCGCTATAGGGCGCAAAATACTTATGATGCTAGTATTTGTAACCATTTGAAAAAATTAGTAACTACACCCTCGGACAAACGCGAAAAAGTGAAAGATAATTAGGCTATCTAAACAACCTAACCCCAAATTTACAAAGTCGGATTGCGACATTCTTCTTAGATCCGGTAAATTCAACTAGTACAGCACAGCTTAAATAACGCACCCATTTTTTAGACTCAAATTAACACTCATGATTAGATTTGAGATGGGTAACTTACTTATGCCAAGCATTACTAGTTATTTCTAAACTTTTTTGTTTTTTATAAACTAAGTTAGTGTTTACAAGAGGTAGAATAACACAAACGGTGCAAATACTCATAACTTTACCAAAATTTTTATAAACATAGTTAACATAAACCTGACTAAAAGTTTAGGTCGGGATAAAAAATTAACTAAAACATATGGGTTTAATTCCCCACCGTCACAGGGTTCCCATAAGAATTTTTTTAGAAGAAAAAAATTCTTATGGGTGCCCGTCACACGGTGGACGAATTGAGTTGGGGTCTAAATCCCCATCTCAATTCCAGCCAACTTCGGCTCTTCCTTCTTCCTTCGTTTAATTGCAGATTCCCACCCCAACCTTTGAATGAATGAGGTTGTGAAGTACTGCGGGTAGCTTTAGAAGGGCTCAGGTGCCCAATGAGGAGTAACGCAAACAAGTGAAGTGCTAAAACTGGGACGAAAATAGGCTATTTGAGGCGGTGATCGCAACTAAAATAAACTGATGTGCTGCTAAATTATATAAAGCTAAAACCTCAAAATATTGTAGTGCGTTAGCCGCAGCAAAGCTGAAGGCGCAGTGTGTCCCTTAGGACATATATCTTGCTCGCTAGCGTTATACAAGTTAAATTTTTCAAACTCTTTTTGGTATTTGAGGTCAGACGGATACCACGCTTGCCTAAAATGCCAAGTTTTTTTGCAGTACGACTTATATATAAAGTTTCTTTAGTTTTACATAAACTATGTTTATGCTTATATATTTAATATTTGCTCCGATAAAGTTTCTAGTTAAACATTAACTAACTTAAAGTTGTGATTCAACAAACAAAGTTTATGTTAAAATATGAAACTGACTACTGCTCCCCGTTTGCAAATGAACCTGGAACAATCAATTGAAATCATAAGCAAGACAGTCGCTAAAAAGACTGGTCAACCTTTAACTGAAGTTGAAATTGGAGTACTCCGGGGAGCTTTAGAAGGTAAGACTTACGAAGAAATCGAAAAGGATGTAAGAAAAGATGAAAGTGAGAAATACCAGCTTTCTTACTTAAAAACAGGTGTTGGTCCTCCACTATGGAAGCGGCTCTCAGAAGTCTTTGAAAGTGATATTCGCAAGACTAATGTTCAAGTAGTAATAAATCAAAAATTAGGAAAAGTTTCTGACTTAATATGGAGAAATGATTCTTCTTTAGCCTCTACATTAATTCCGGAATCTGATCTATATATTAAACGCCTCGATATTGAAGAGTCTTGCTATAAGGATTTTTTGCAACCCGGATCCTTGATTCTCATCTAATCACCGAAACAAATGGGCAAAACTTCATTGATGCATCGGATTTTGAAGCATGCAGAACGTACCAATAACAAAATAGTATATTTGAACCTTTTGCAAGCAGAAGAAAAAGTACTTAAAGAACTTGATATATTTTTGCGTTGGTTTTGTGCCAATATCAGTTGGCGGCTAGGTATAGAAAACCAAGTAGATAATTTTTGGAAGCAAAATTTCGGAGGAAGCAACCTTAATTGCACTGCTTACTTCGAGGAATATTTATTCACAAAGTTAGATAGCTCATCTTTAGTAGTGTTGGGCTTAGATAACGTCGATCAACTTTTTGCCTATAAGTCAGTTGCAGGAGACTTTTTTAAATTGTTGCGCTCCTGGCACGAAGATGCAAAATTTCTGGATAAATGGAAAAAATTTCGATTAGTCATAGCACATTCAACTGAAGTTTACATTCCACTAGATATCAATTCATCTCCTTTTGGCAACGTAGGTTTAGTCATAAATTTGCAAGAGTTTAGTTTTGAACAGGTAAAAAATTTGGTACAACAATATGATTTGGATTGGGAGGACGATCAAATTGACCGGTTAATGAAAATGATTGGTGGTCATCCTTATTTGGTGCAAACAGCGCTTGCTCATCTTAAAGCTAACCCAAGTAAGAAACTGGAAGAATTTTTAGAAATAGCTCCAACAGAAGAAGGAATTTATGTGAAGCATTTACGAGAACACTTGTTAACGTTAAAAAAAGGTTCACAAAAAGAAGATTCAAACCTAGAAAAAGCAATGAAACAGGTAGTTGAGTCAAAGGAGCCAGTACGATTAAATTCTCAACAAGTGTTTAAATTGGAAAGTCTTGGATTAGTCACTGTACAAGGCGATAATGTCAAACCTCGCTGTCAACTATATCGTTCATATTTCCTTAACCACTTACAAAAAGATTCGTCAAGCACCCAATGAACACAGAACCGACTTTAGGCTATAAATACCAAGTTGGAGGATGCTTATGCGCCCACGATCCCACCTACGTGGTTCGTCAGGCAGATCGTAATCTTTATGAAGAATTAAAATCTGGGAACTATTGCTACGTACTGAATTCACGCCAAATGGGCAAATCAAGTTTACGGGTGCGAACAGCGCAAAGGCTACAAGCAGAAGGTATCGTCTGTGGGTTAGTCGATCTATCTGCAGGTGGCAGCCAAATCACTCAAGAAGAGTTTTACTCAGGAATTTTTTACAATATTTTAAGGAGTCTACAGTTTCTTGATAGTATTAACGGGCGAACTTGGTGGAATGAACGCTGGGATATTTCCTCAACAGAGAAACTGGGTGAATTTATTGAAGATGTATTACTCAAGGAAGTTTCTCAAAATATTATTATTTTTATTGATGAAATAGATACTGTTCTTAGCTTTAAGTTTTCTGTAGACGACTTTTTCGCCTTTATTCGGGCTTGTTATAATAAGCGAGCAGATAATTCAGATTATCAACGCCTAACTTTCTGCTTGCTGGGGGTTGCGACTCCATCAGATTTAATGCGTGACAAAAAACGCACTCCATTTAATATTGGTAAAGCTATTGATTTAACTGGTTTCCAATTTGAGGAAGCTAAAGAAGCATTAATAGATGGATTAAGGGGGAAAGTAGACGAACCGGGAAGTATTTTGCAACAAGTGATTAAGTGGACAGGTGGACAACCATTTATAACTCAAAAATTGTGTGATTTAGTAGTTCGTAAAAAAGAAAGTAGAAGCCCCAACATTGAGCAGTTGGTTGAAGAATATATCGTAAAAAACTGGGAATATCACGATGAGCCAGCACATTTGAGAACTCTACGCGATCGCCTGTTTAGAAATGAAGAAAAGGTATTCTCTCTTTTGCGATTATATCAACGAATTTTATTCGGAGAAAAAATTGATTCCAATGGAAGTTCTGAACACATTGAGCTACGTTTATCAGGATTTGTAATCAACAGTAATGGTAGGATAAAAGTCTATAATCCTATTTACGAAAAGGTTTTTAATCTACAGTGGGTTGAAGAATCTATACAAAAAAGTCTACCTCCTTTTAGCAAAGATTTATTTGAGTGGTTATATTCAGGTCGTGATGAATCAAAGCTACTCACAGGACAAAAATTACAAGATGCAGAATATTGGAAGGAAAAGGCACAAAAATTATCTGAAGAACAATGGAAGTATTTAAGTAATAGTCACCAACTAAATGAAAAAATAGAGCAAATTAGTTATGATATTTTAAATAATACAAATTGTGACCCGTTTTGGTTATTATTCAAATATAAGCAGATTTTGCAATTAAAGGAAATAAATCAAGATAGTAGTAAGGAAGAGCTAGAATTAAAGAAAATTACTTTAATCATTGAAGACCAAAACAAGTTAAGAGTTACAAAAAAAATTTACCAGTCCGTTTTCGATATTAATTGGGTAGATAATGAATTATTCAAATTACGCTTTTATTCCAAGGAATTTATTGCTTGGTTGGAATCTGATTGTAAAGATAATTCTCAGTTCTTAGATGACAACAGATTACACATGGCACTGAATCACTCAAGGGGAAAGACATTAAAAGATGAGGAAAATAGATTTTTGATTTTAAACCAATTATTTAATCTCGGAAAAATTGATCAACAATTAAACATTTCTTCCCCCTACACAAGCAAATTATATAGTTGGTTAGAATCCCACTGTCAAGATGAATCTTTTCTTTTGCAAGGAAGAGAATTGCAAGAAGCATTGGAGTGGACGCAGAACAAAAAATTAAGTGTTATAGAAAATCAATTTTTAATTATTAGTCAATTATTTAACCAAGGAGAATAGTAAATGATTTGGCAGAAAGAAGCAGAGAAAGTTATGCCCATACTGGAAGAATTTATCCAGAATATTCAAAATAACGAGAAAGCAGAAAATTCTCAGCTTTTAGTCCAACATATACTCCAATGGACAAATGGTCAACCAGAGTTAACTCAAGCAATTTGTCAACTCATTACACAGTCTAACAAACCGATTAAAACTAGTGAGGGAGAAAGACGAGTAAACGATTTGGTTCAAACTTACTTTATTGACAACTGGCAAGAGCAAGAAGAGGCTTCAGAGATTAGAAAAGTACACAATTCGATTTTTAATAATGACCATAAAGCAGATTTACTGATACTTTACAAGCAAATCTTGCAAGAGTTAGAAATATCATTCAACAACAGCCCCAAGCAGAAGGAGTTAATTGATACAGGTTTAATTATTGTTCAACAAGGAAAATTGAAATCTGCGAACCAAATTTACAAATCTGTATTCAATCTCAACTGGGTTAACCATAACTTATCTAATCTGATACCTGATTTACTTGAGCAAAAGGAATCACAAACAACTTTAAAGCTGCAAAAAACTGTCAACCAAAGACGGCTTCTTATTTATACAGCATTTCCAGTAATTTTTCTTGTTATATTTAGTAGCATTTATTTTTTGTTGAGCAAGTTGCTATCTGGGACATCACCACAAAAATATGGTAATTTTACTGGACAGGTAGTTTCTAACAATTCTACTTCATCCAAAAAGTCTTACTATGAAAAGTTTAAAGACGTTCCCAATGTTCCTCAAGGAAATTTTCCCTATGGTGGTTCTACAACCCTTGCACCTCTACGCGGTGATGATCTTCTTAACGCAATCAAACAAGCCCATCCAGGGTTTGAATTGGAATACACACATCCCATTAGTAAACCACCAGGCTCGGGAACAGGGATTCAGCAACTTTTAAAAGGAATCCTCAGTTTTTCTCATAGTTCCCGTACTCTTAAAAAAGAAGAATTAGAAGAAGCTAGATTACAAAGATTTAACTTGGAACGAAAAGAGATTGCTCGCGATGCTATTGCTTTCTACGTAAATTCTAAGTTATCTATTAGGGGATTAACCTTATCACAATTGCGTGATATTCTCTCAGGCAAAATAACTAACTGGCGAGAAATAGACAGTTCTATTAACCTTAAAATTACTCTTTTTAGTAGAGAACTTAAGTATGGCGGTACAGTCGATTTTATTAAGAAAGAGCTATTAGAAGGAAAAGATTTTAGGAAGTTTGTTCCAGTGAAAAACCCTAGTGATTCTATAGAGAGAGTTGCTAAAACTCGCGGTGGAATTGCTTTTGGTTCAGCATCACTAGTTATGAATTCCAGATCGGTAAAGCCACTTTCACTTGAACTTCCTAAAAAAAATATTGCTGCTCGTATATATCCCTTCAATGGTAAGATTGTAAATACAAAATATCCAATTACTAGGCCACTCTTTGTAATTATCAAGAAGCCTATAAAAGATTCACCTAACCTTGACCAACAAGCTGGTGAAGCTTATGTCAACCTAATTTTAAGCAATGAAGGTCAAAAGTGGGTAAAAAGAAAAGGTTTTGTACCCACCCGTATAGTTGATTGACTGTTGCGTAGGCGTAAATAAGATAATCTTGTTATTATTTTAATCTTATCGGTCTTCCGTATCTTATTTTGACCGATATTTTTTCACCATAAAATTATCTCTAATTAAAAATAAATCAGCGTTGCATAATAGAAGAAGGGAAGATGATGTTCTACTGTGCAATGTCCTAGTAAGGTTGTGAACTAAATTTAAAATAGCTCATCATATCAAATCTGTTTGTATCGGAATTATATATTTTTACAGCCTCGTAACGCGGAGGTAAGTGCAAAGGAACCCAGAGTTTTTTAGCTCATATTTTTTACAATTCCGATGTGAGCGGAAAAGATATCAAACCTTCTCCGCACACCTTTGCGTTAAACTCAGCGCCCCTCTGCGTTAAAACGTTTTTGTTTTCACCCCTTCAACTCAAAATTCCGCAACCGTAGCGCATTACTAACCACCGAAACCGAACTAAAAGCCATTGCTCCTCCAGCAATAATCGGATTCAACAACCAGCCAAATACCGGAAACAAAATTCCCGCAGCAATGGGAATACCCAAAACATTGTAGATAAAAGCAAAGAATAGATTTTGACGAATATTATTCATGGTGGCACGAGAAAGCGCGATCGCACTCACAATTAAATGCAAATCTCCTGAAATCAAGGTTATATCAGAAGCGGCGATCGCTACATCAGTTCCGGTGCCAATTGCTATTCCCACATCAGCTTGTGCCAAGGCAGGAGCATCATTTATACCATCTCCCACCATCGCCACAATTGTTGATTTTATCTTCTCTGCTTGTAAAGACTTAATAATCGCCGCTTTTTGATCTGGTCTCACTTCGGCAAATACTTGTTTAATTCCAACTTCGGTAGCAATTGCTTCCGCTGTTGAACGGTTATCTCCCGTCAACATTACTACTTCTAAACCCAACTTCTGCATTACTCTTACTGCTTCAATAGATGTCGGTTTCAAAGCATCGGCGATCGCCATCAAACCTTCAACTTCTCCATCTACCGCAATCCAAATTACTGTTTTACCCTCAGTTTCCCAATTATCTTTCTCTTCTTGAAACAGTTTAGTATTAATTCCAGCCTCTTCGAGCCAGCGTTTAGTCCCAATCTGTACAAGTCTATGTGAAACATATCCCTTAACACCGCTTCCAGAAACAGCTTCAAAATCACGAGCATCTATAAGTTCAATCTCTTGAGATTCAGCATATCTAACTACTGCTTCCGCTAGTAGATGTTCGGAATTATGCTCTAATGAAGCCGCTAATTTTATCAGTTTTAATTCATTTTGATTCGCACTACCCGCTTTGCTAATAAAATTAGTCACGGTAGGTTTCCCGGATGTCAAAGTTCCAGTTTTATCCAAAACAACCGTCTGGATTTTATGAGCTAACTCCAAACTTTGGGCACCTTTAATTAAAATACCGTTTTGTGCACCTTTTCCCGTACCAACCATTACTGATGTCGGAGTCGCTAAACCCAAAGCACAGGGGCAAGCAATAATCAAAACGCCGACACTATTAATTAAAGCGAGGCTAATATTGCCAGTGAGATAAAACCAGATGACAAAAGTAGAAATTGCAATAGCCATCACTACCGGAACAAACCAACCCGTCACCTTGTCTGCTAATCTTTGAATTGGCGCTTTGCTTCCTTGTGCTTGTCTGACAAGTTGCACAATTTGCGAGAGTACGGTATCTTTTCCTACTCTTGTTGCCCTAAATTTAAAACTACCAGTTTTATTAATCGTCGCGCCGATAACCTCATCACCGGGTTGTTTTTTCGTGGGTAAACTTTCCCCCGTCACCATCGCTTCATCAACAGTCGAAGTACCTTCTATTATCTTTCCATCTACAGGAATTTTCTCACCAGGGCGTAGGATAATTATGTCATCAAGCTCAACTTCTTGAATCGGAATATCTACTTCTTTACCATTACGAATAACTCGGGCATCCCTAGCTTGTAAACCGATTAATTTGCCAATTGCTTCACTAGTTTGTCCTTTTGCGCGACTTTCAAATAGCTTTCCTAAAAGAATCAGGGTAATTACGACAGCAGAAGTTTCATAATACACTTGTGGTTGTAAATTGCGATCGCTAAAAAAATTGGGAGATATAGTCGCACATAGGGAATAGAAAAACGCCGCTGAAGTACCCAAAGTGATAAGACTATCCATTGTTGAACTCCCACGCTTTAATGCCTTCCAAGCTCCAACATAAAAGCCATAGCCACACCAAAACAGTACTGGGATAGTGAGTGCTAACTGCAACCAATAATTATGCAGCCATACAGGAATAAAGGGTAATTCTAATCCCGTCATCATCGGTAAAGAGCCAAAGACAAGGATAATACTAATTAAACCACCACACATTAGCTTGCGAATTAAATCGCGAGATGAGGCAAGACGAGCGGCTTTATCTTCCTCATCTTCAAGAGCCATTGCAACTTGAGGCTGCATTGGAGTTGCACTGTATCCAGCTCTGACAAGAGCATTTTGAATCTGTTCGAGATCGGTTTTCTGGCGATTATATTTAACAGTAGCTTGTTCGGCGCTAAAGTTAACATTGCATTCGCTGACTCCAGAAACCGAGTAAATTATCTTTTCTATACTGCTACCACAGGATGCACAACTCATCCCTCGTAGTTTGAGCGTGAGGATATCCATCGCAAAAAGAAGTAAATTAATTAAAAACGATCCGAGCAGATAACCAGCAGGTGCTAGTATTTCTTGGAGTATATTACTCGTTGATATGTTAAACCCTCTAGTAGGCTAGAGAGTCAAGAGATAAATTTCACGCTGGCAAATATTGATAATGTGAGCGTTGCTCAAAAGAAATATGAATCAAATTTAATGGATAACCCAAACCTATGTAGAGACCTTACACTGTAACATCTCAAAATCTAAATTTATAAACCGAGTTGGCTACACCATCATTTGTGTGGACAATTTACGCGGTAAATAATTCTCCCTTCATGCCAAAATGCTGATGGAGTGCTAAACCTCTGTGAAGCATTCCCGATTTTTTGGCGACTGAGTGAGCAATAAGGTTATCGGGATGACAATATGCTCTGATTTCATTTAGATTGGGGATATTAACTAGAGAATTAATCAAAGCTTTAGTTGCCTCAGTCGCAAATCCTTGATTGCAATATTCTTTATTAATGCTGAAATAAATTTCGACAATACCTTTGTCATAATCAGCAAAACCGCATGAGCCGATATATTGATGGCTTTTTTGATCTTCAATGGCATAGGAATGGATTGGCACAGAAGATGAATAGGATTGAATAACTAAGTTAAAAACCTCTATAGCTCCTATTTCTGTTTTTTGCTCCTCGGAAAATGCTAAAAATTTTGTAGATTCACCATCCAGCATAAAACTGAGGAAAGGTTGTAAATCGTCAACTGTAAATTTTCTAATTGTCAATCTCTCGGTTTGAATTGGAAGATTAATCATTTGGAAAGTGTCTTTTCTAATAAATTTTAATTATGTCTTAGGCCAACATTTTTTATCCATACTATAAAAATTGGCAATTACAATATATTGCATTAGCACATATTATCCTTTATATACCTTAAGGTAGATGTGATTTACATCAAAATTAAAATCAGATGATTTTTTTCATCGTAAAAAGAAATAATTTTTATTTTAAATATTGGTAGATAAATAAAAATATCAGGAATGGCCGCAATTGTCACAAGATCTCGGTTGGTGCCGTACACTGATTGCCTCATTATTGCGTAAAGAATCAGTCAGTGTACAAGCAACGGCAATAAAGTGGTTCGTAAATCTACACCCTACCCTTCGGGAACATCTTCGTTAGCGAAGCGTGTCCGTGCTTGACATTGAACGGGTATCTCCTAAGCCCTAAGTCCCTCCGGGACGACCTTCGGTACGGGCATACAACGCGT
>JBHJJJ010000094.1:0-25115 GCA_050042755.1 Rivularia sp. (in: cyanobacteria) | reverse complement strand
GTATTATCTACGAATGCTATCGAAATTAGGTTTGATTGTTCAACAAAACGCCAAAATATAAGCTCACACCTAACTGCTAACCCCTAATTCCCAACCCCATCACAAATCCCCCGCTCACTCTCACTAACATCAGGATTATTTCTCAAATAATCCCGCACCCAATTACAACCATGAACTAAGTAATTATCACTTAAAATACGTTCCAAATTCCACACAATTACAGTTTTATCTTCACCAGCAGAAGCTATTTTCTTACCATCAGGGCTAAAAGCTACTCCCCAAACTCCTGCTTTATGCCCTTCAAGAGTACGCAACAAAGTGCCATCTTTTTGCCAAATTTTGATCCTGCGATCGCCAGAAGCTGAAGCTATTATCTTTCCAAACTCCTTCGGAGTCGCTACGCTAACAGGGCTAAATGCTATTCCCCAAACTTCAGCTTGATGAGCTTTAAAGGTGTGAATTAAAGTACCGTCTATTCTCCATAATTTCACGGTTCCATCTAGAGAAGCTGAAGCTATTGTCTTTCCGTCGGGGCTAAAAGCTATTCCCAAAACTGGAAGATTATAACTTTTTTCAAAGCTCCGAAGCTGAGTACCATCTATTTTCCAAAGTTTGACGGTTTTGTCACTAGAAGCTCCAGCAATTTGATTCCCGTCAGGACTAAAAGTTACTCAGTAAATTCCTCCCGTATCAATGTTAATTGTTTTTAACACAGTAGGTTTGTTTACATCTTCTATATCCCAGATTTTAACTGTTTTGTCCATACTACTACTGACAATCTTCTTACCGTCAGGACTAAAATCTACAGTCCAAACTTCATCTTTATGACCTTCAAGAGTATTCAAAAAAGTACCATTTGATTGCCAAATATTGATGGATTTGTCAGCAGAAGATGAAGCAATTTTTTTACCGTCAGGGCTAAAAGTTATTCCATAAACATAATTTTTATGGCCTGTAATATTTTTTAATAAAGTTCCGTCTGGTTTCCAGAGTTTAATTATCTTGCCATTACCAGCAGAAGCAATCATTTTACCATCCGGGCTATAAGCTACTGTAATAACTCCAGAATCATGACCTCTGAGAATTGTTTGCAAAGGATGGTTTAATTTAAAGAGTTGGATATAGTTGGTTACAGAAGTCGCAGCGATTGTTTGACTAATTTCATGCCGGAATTTGCCAGTAGAATTTTTTGCTCTGTCCGTATTTGGTACAAAACGAACCTTTACAAATCCATCTTTATGACCTTTGATAGTTTTTATTAAAGTTCTACGCTTTACATCCCACAGCTTGAGTGTGTTATCATTAGAAGTTGAGGCAAGGATTTTACCATCAAGACTGAAACCGATATCATTAACTGTATCTTGATGACCTTCTAAATTCTTCAATAAATTCCCATCAGTATTCCAGAGCTTTATTGTATTATCTGCAGAAGCTGAAGCAATTATTTTACCGTCAGGACTAATAGCTACTACCATCACCCCGGCAGTATGTTCTGTTAATGTTTTAATTGGGGTGCCATTTATATTCCAAAGTTTAACTGTGCCATCAATAGAAGCCGAGACAATTAATTTACCGTCAGGACTAATAGCTACTCCCTGCACCCCAGCAGTATGACCTGCTAATGTTTTAATGAGGGTACCATCTGTATTCCAAAGTTTAACTGTTTTATCACTAGAAGCCGAGACGATTATTTTACCGTCAGAACTAATAGCTATTTTCCTCACAGCAGCGGTATGTGCCTTAAAAGTCCTTAGTAATTTACCATCTATATTCCAATATTTAATGGTACCATCGCGATCGCCCGAGACAATCATCTCACCAAACCCCTGGGGACTAAAGGCTACTGTATTCACAGGAGCAGTATGTCCTTCAAGGGTTTTAAGTAGTTTGTTTTGTCTATTCCAGAGTTTGACCGTGCCCTCAAGAGAAGCCGAAGCAACTATTTTACCAAACTCCTTCGGAGTCGCTACGCTAACAGGGCTAAAAGCTACTTCGATAATTATCTCTTTATGACCTGACAAGCGGTTGTACTCAACAGCCCCATGTACTGCTTGTGTTAGTGTTGATTCAATAATATCTCGGGTGTTGGAATCTACCCAAAGTACTTTTTCCAGTTTTCGCTTTGCTTTTATAGCTTGGATTAGAGCATCTAAGTTTCGATGTGAGGTAAGCAATCCTTGAGAATTTGCAGCTATGGCTCTAATCTCATTGATTAGGGAATTTTGCCATTGCAATCGAGCGAAACCAGCTAAAATCAAAGCGAAAATCAAACCAAAACTAAGCCCAAAAAGGGTGAGTCGTCGGCGACGATTTTCATTTTCGATTTCCCGTAGCTCCCGTAACTGGGAACGTTGAATAAAATTTCTTTCTTTTATACTAAGTTCTTCTGAGCGTTTTTGCTGCCAGTCTAGGGCTATAGCTAAGGGAGCACCCCGCAACAGCGCACCTCGATCCTCTTTACTACTCTCCCATTGATATATTGATCCTCGTAATTGTTCTTGCCAACGGCGAAAATCGCCGTCAATCTGTATCCAGTGTTCTAAACGTCCCCAACTTTTAATCAGGGCTTCATGAACAATTTCTACTGTTTCTTCACCGGTGGAGTCATTGCGGTTTGTTACCAATAAACGAGCAGATGCCAAGTGGGTTACCAAATCCCAATTATTCACCTGAGAGCGAGTTGCTAACCTGCGAGTAGGTTGGGTACCTTCTGAGCAACACACTAATTGAATAAATATCCGTTTTGCCCCTTTCCGGTTAACTTCTGAAAGACCAGCATACACACGCTCCCCATATTCAGCCAAAGCTCCTTCCACACAGCCAATTTCAGAATAAGCATCGTGTATCATTTGCCCCGAAAGCTGTTTTTCCCATAACTGAGTTAAGGCAAATTCCAGTAGCGGTAAATTTCCTAATTGCCCCCATACATCATTAATGAGTCTATTTGCTAGCCCATGCTCCAATTTGACTGTCATCTTTCTTGCAGGTTCTTCAATTACCGATCGCAATTCCTCTTGGCTCATTGGTGCTAGGTTAAGCACTGCTCCTTGCAAAGCATCGCTGAATGGACGGTAAGATAAAGCGTGACCGTAAAAATCAGCCCTTAGGGTGATAACTAAAGTAAAAGCTGGTGCTAGAGTTACAGCTGCCAATAATACATCTAATAAAAATTGAGTTTCTGAGGGCTTACAGAGGGTGTAGAGTTCTTCAAACTGATCGACTATTAATACTAAGTGAGTGTGGGAATTTTGCAACGCAAATTCTTCAACAATTTTTTGCAAGGCAAGGCGATCGCGTTGTAGTCTTTCTGCTAGTTCTGCTTCGGCTAAATATCGGTTATTTTCAGAGCGATCGTGTGAAAAAGTCGCCGGACTATTTTGAAGGGATAAGTATAAAGTTAACAAAGCACTTGCCAATGCTTCAAAAGGTTTGTTACCAGGACGAAAAGATAGAATCTGCCAATTAGCACTATCATCTTCTCGCAACTGGGGAATCAAGCCAGCAAACACCACGCTGGATTTACCACTCCCACTAGGACCAACTACTGCCACAAATGTTTTACTTTTTACAGCCTTTAGCAAATTAAAACTAAACATTTCCCGCCCAAAAAACAGGTCTGTATCTGATTCGGAGAAAGCAAATAATCCCCGATAAGGACAAGGAGCCATCCCCCCCAAACTTAACCAATTTGGCGGTTCTACTGCTGGATTTTGAAAAATTACAGGTATACAGGAAGCACCGGGAAATTTATTTTCTAATCCTTGTAACTGCCTGCGTGCGTGCTGAAATGATAGGTATAAAGAATTTCTTTGTTGAGCGAAAAATTCTAAAAAAAACTTGAAAAAAACTTGTGCAACCAGGTTTGGCACCGGCTCGCGCATCACAATTGTTGTCGGAATACTTAATTTTTCCAACACTGAAGTCAGCCCCAACCCATCGCAAGAATTGAATATTGCCAGTTTCAAACCATTTTCAATCGCTGCTTTGAGAGCTTCTTCTAATTGTTCTAGAGTCAAACTGTTATTTGTTTTGTTTTCATTAATATAAATTCTTCCCCTTTCCTCCTCAGTTTGACTGTGACCTGCAAAAAAAAGCATATCCCAACCTTGGGAATTCCAAAGATAACTATTAAATTTCTGACGTGAAGGTTTAATCAGAAATTTGACTTCTGCATCTTGTAAACTTTTAAGAAACCTATTTTCTGCTTCCAGATCGATACCAACACTGTTACCCATAACAGCCAAAATTCTGACTTTGTTCTTAGTCCGATTTGGTTGTACGGAAGTAGTGCTTCTTTTATAATCCGGTCTGAAAAGAGCAATTTCTGCTTTGGGATAATCCTCAAAAAAATCCCACCAGTACCAAGGCATGCGTCGCAGCCAGAAATCGTTAGTTTGAATAATTACTTTTATTTCTTCTTCCGGATTAAGTGCAGAGCGTAATTTACGCTCTATATTTAAAAATTCCCTACTATTTAGCCAAGTGCAAATATCTACTTGTAAATGTTGAGATAAACTATCAAAGCCGACATCCGAAATATTGGTTACATCACTCTCGATTATTTCGATTTCATCACCATCCTCATCAAACGAGCGCAAAATTAGGCAATCGTAAAAACTCTGGTACATTAATTGCCAACGCTTGTATAGTTCTACCAAATTTGGTGCTGGTGGTAATGAGCCGACAAATTGTTCTGGGAGGGGATTACCTAAGATCCATAATTGGGTCGTGACTTGCTCGCATCCTCTATATAAATCACCATTTCCCAGATTAATAACAACTGACTTACTCATGAAGAATATGCTCTGGATGCAACGGATTGCAAAAATCTTAGATTATTACTAGTTACATTCTGCCATTTCAGAGCAATTAAGCGGAAATGATATCAGCATTTCCACAAATTAGATCAAAATCTAAACTCCCACTAAAGCATTCTCCAACAACCCCTGAAACAACCCCAGTCCATCAGTACTACCCAACATCCTATCAGCGGCTCTTTCCGGATGGGGCATCATTCCCAACACATTTCCGTTACGATTGCAAATACCTGCAATATCTCTTAACGAACCATTGGGATTTTCACCTTCATAGCGAAATACAACTTGATTATTATCTTGCAACTCCCTTAAAGTCTCCTTATCCGCGTAAAATCGACCTTCTCCATGAGCAACGGGCAAAGTTATTTGTTCGCAACTTTGATAACCTTGAGTCCAAGGTAAATCTTTACGCTCAACCTTTAGCGCTACTCTATCACAGATAAAATGTAAATCTCGATTTTTAATCAACGCCCCAGGCAGAAGTCCTGATTCAGTTAATACTTGAAATCCATTGCAGATACCCAGGACAAACTTGCCTTTTTGTGCATGTTCGATAATAGAAGACATTACGGGAGAAAATCTAGCGATGGCACCGCAACGTAGATAATCCCCATAACTAAAACCACCAGGTAGAATCACCACATCTAGATCGGAAATATCGGTATCTTGATGCCAAACCATGCGAGTAGGTTGTTCGAAAATATCTCTAGTCACATAAGCAACATCGCGATCGCAATTAGAACCTGGAAAAACAACAACGCCAAATTTCATGATCGGTAAAATAGGTTAATGGTATAGAGGGGGTAGATGGGGAAGAGAGGGAAGAGTGAGGAACGAGATTTTTTCTAAAGAGCGAGACGGGCACCCGAGACGCTCCCAATACATCTTCAATACTCGCTACTGTTCACTGTCATGGTACTGTCATGGTACTGTTCAAACCGCTCCAATAACCGATTCCACCTCAATTAAATCGAAGCGGTAGTTTTCGATCGTGGGATTTGCTAGCATTTGGTCACATATTTTATCTAAGTCTTGACGTGCTTTATGCTCGGAATCTGATGTAATTGTTAATTCAATATATTTGCCGATTCGTACTTGATCGACATTGTTATATTCCATCTGCTTTAGCCCGGATTGCACTGCGACACCTGCCGGATCTAAAACAGAAGGACGAAGAGTTACTAAAATTTTAGCTAGATACTTTAATGGCACCTAATTTTACCCAATGCTCCTGTGGGTATACTATATCTTTCTGGTGCCACTGGATAGAAATTATATTGTCAAAGCATTAAAGTAAATTAACAAGTAGGCATGGTAATAGAAATTCTTTCTTATTGTAATTTAAATAATTATCTTCTATGAAACCCGTACACACCCGCTCTCAAGAGCGAATTTTAAACTTGCTTGAATCGATTAAGCAAAGTATTTCAGCCCAAAATCTATATGTGGAACTGCGTAATCGCGATCAAAGTATGGGTTTGGCCACAGTTTATCGTTCTTTAGAAGCTTTAAAACTCGAAGGCTTAGTACAAGTACGAACCCTAACTAATGGCGAATCACTTTATAGCTTAGTGAAGCAAGACAAACATCATTTAACCTGCTTGCAATGCGGTAGATCGATTCCAATTGAACAATGTCCGGTTCATCAACTAGAAACCGAATTGGAAACCAAGCAAAACTTTAAAATCTTTTATCATACTTTAGAATTCTTCGGCTTATGCGACAAATGCCACGCAGAACAAACTTGTTAATTGTTAGGAGCTCGCGGAGTTAGGAGCTCGCGGAGTTAGGAGTTGGGAGCTCGCGGAGTTAGGAGTTAATCTCCCCTTGTCCCCTTGTCCCCTTGTCCCCTCAATCCACGTCACTGATGATTATTAACTTGCTGTGTTTATGGAATTCTCGCCTTCACCTTCGGAAACAATGGAGCGTATACCTTCAATAGTACCGGGAATAGTGCGTGGATCCATAAACATGACTTTAGCGCTTTCGCTTTGTCCGATTGCTGCGCCCATGTCTAAATAACCCAAAGCTAATAGCACTTCTAATGCTTTCTGAGCGCTGGGATTATCTTTCATCTTTTGAGCGAGAATTTCTGATGATTCGGCAACTGCCTCGGCTTTGAGTACTTGTTGCTGACGTTCGGCTGCTGCTCTGAGTAGAGTAGCTTTTTGTTCTGCTTCTGCTCGTAATATTACTGCCTTTTGATTGGCTTCTGCTTCCAAAACTTGGGCTTCAGCTCTACCTCTAGAACTGTTGACTGCTGATTCTCGTTCGCCTTCCGATGTTAAAATTGCTGCTCGCTTTTTCCTTTCTGCGGACATTTGCAATTCCATTGAGTCTTGTACTGCTTTGGAAGGAATAATATCGCGTAATTCGACTCTGGTAACTTTTACGCCCCAAGGATCTGTGGCAATGTCTAAATCCCGCAATAAAGTTTCATTAACTTCGCTACGAGCGGTAAAAGTTTGGTCAAGTTCTAATTGTCCCATTTCCGAGCGAATTTGAGTCAAGACTAAATTGACCATTGCCGCTTGGAGATTTTCTACTTTGTAGTAAGCTTTCTCCATATCGACGATGCGCCAGTAAACCACAGCATCAACTTCAATCGCTACGTTGTCGCGGGTAATGCATTTTTGGGGAGGAATATCTATAACTTTCTCTCGAATAGTTTCGCGGAAAACTACTCGATCGAAAAAAGGTAACATGAAATTAAGTCCGGGTTCTAACTTTGTGTTGTAGCTACCCAATCTTTCTACTAAGGCTTCATTTCCTTGATTGATAATTTTCACGGAACCAGCTACAGCAGAACCGCCTAAAGCTAAGGATATCAGTAAAAATATTTGTTCCATTGTTTTTTCTCCTAATTTTTTTTCCTAACATGAAAGATTAAGAATGCAAAATATTTTCGGGCATGACAATCAAGGTTGTACCTTCCCGCCTGACTATGTAAACTCTTTGATAAGGTGCAATCAAGACTTTATCGTCATCACATCTAGCTCGCCACGAATTACCTTCATACAAAACTCGTCCTGTTTTTCCTGCTGGTATTTCGGTGATAGTTTCGGCTAAGATTGCATCTCTAATTTTCGATTTGCGTCGTGGTGGTGAAATATACTTGCGGCTCAATACTATTAAGGATGTAGAGAGCAGCAACCAACACAATGCTTGTAGCCATAAATTTCCCAAGACTAAAGACAATAACGCCACTAAAAAGGCGCTAATGCCCATCATAAAAGCAACAAAAGCAGTCGGGATAAATAATTCCGACAAACACAAACAAGCACCGGCTATCAGCCATATTAAAGTTGTAAAGGGCATATATCATCCTAAAAACTACATTCAGGATAGATGGATTCAGAAGTTCAGTGACAGCGAGGCCTTAATTACTAAGTATCAAATTTTAAAAATTATACTGCAAGCTTTTTCGTTACTTTTAAAGCAAAGATTTATTTCAGCCACACCGTACTAAATTTAAATACACCTGCGTGGGGACAATTTCGTGAAAAGTCAAAATTGTGATTTTACGGTAAATTTTGATTACTTCTAATAAGAAACTTTGGTTAAAACTATACTCGACCAGTCTAATCCAAGCCTAAATTCTTCGACCGCTAAATGTAACTGAAATTTACCTGTTGATTTTATTTGATGGAATTTATACCTGATGATTTCTACTCAAAGGATAATTTATTGCACGAATCCTCACTGTACCGATCCCGTTAATACTGTAGGTAATCGCCTTTGCGCTAATTGCTTTACACCTCTTGTTTACCAATATGTTTGGGCAGTAGATACTAAAAAAAATCAACGCGAGTTAGGAGAAAAAATTGCTTCTCGCTACGAAGTCATTTCTCCTCAAATTTGGCTGGATACTCAGCCAATATTAGTACCAGAAAACTGCGAAAAATTACCTGAAAAAATTATTCCCTATCTACGTTTACATCAATATAAATTACACGTACCTCGCGTCTACGGATTTGTGCGTTCGCCTCAAGAAAATGAGGATAATATCCTGTTGCTAGAAAATGTGCCCATCAATGATAAAGGTAGTCTTTATCCGTCAATTACCGATGTATGGGAACATTCAACCGCAGTAAGACAAGTTTACTGGTTGTGGCAAATTGTCGAATTGTGGAAGCCTTTATTGGAGTTGGGAGTTGCAGGCAGTTTGATCGTTACAGAAAATCTGCGCGTGCAAGGTTGGTGCGTGCGCTTGCTGGAACTGATTGAAAATACAAACGCCCCTTCTTTACAGCAGTTGGGAGAATGTTGGCGACCAATTGTCGCTATTTCTAACACAAAAGTTAACAATTCTTTGAAAAAAATTGTCGAGCTCCTTTGTAGCGGTGTAGTTGATTTAGAGACTATTGAAACGAGACTGAATCAACTATTACTATCGGCAGCAGCAGAATTACCTTTGACTTTAAAAGTATCTGGAATTACAGATAAAGGGCAGCAACTAATCAGAAATGAAGACAATTGTTTTCCTACTGACAAGGATTCACCTGAGGACACTTTATTACCTAAAGTATCTATTGTTTGCGATGGCATCGGCGGGCATGAAGGTGGCGAAGTTGCTTCCAGTTTGGCTGTACAGTCAATAAGGTTGCAAATTCGCGCCTTGCTTGGTTTTGTTGCACAGCAAACTGAAGTCGTATCGCCAGATTTATTGAAACAACAAATTGAAGCGAGTTTGCGAGTTGTAAATAACTTAATTTGCAACGCTAACAACCAGCAAAAACGGGAAAAAAGAGAACGTATGGCGACGACGCTGGTAATGTCGGTACAGATACCCCAAAGCGTGCAAACTACCGCAAATTGGCGTTCGGAAAATACCTGTGAACTTTATATAGCAAGCGTTGGTGATAGTCGTGCTTACTGGATTACTCGCGACTATTGTCAGTTACTTACAGTTGATGACGATGTTGCTTCGCGCGAAGTCGTTCACAGTCGTAGTTTGTATCGTCAAGCATTACAGCGTCCAGATGCTACCGCTCTGACTCAAGCTTTAGGTACTAAGGAGGGAGAATTTCTCCACCCCCTTCTCAAACGCTTTATTTTAGAAGAAGATGGAATATTATTGCTATGTTCCGACGGTTTAAGCGACAACAATTTGGTCGAACATTATTGGCGCGATTACGCCTTACCTGTATTAACGGGTGAAGTGTCTCCCCAAGACGCTGCTGATTCTTGGATTAAGTTAGCCAATCAAAAAAACGGACACGATAACATTACAGTAGTTATAACCCATTGCCGCGTTATCCCAGATAAATTCGCTATAGTAAGTCCCAAAACATCTGAAATAGAAGTTTTACAAGAAGAACAAACAGCTTCTTCAGAACAAGAGTTAGCAGAAAGTTCCCAAGTACTTTTAGACTTGCGACTTTCTGACGAGGAACCCGTTAACACCACCACTACCGTACCCATCAGCAAAAAATCTAAACGCAATCCTATATTATTGCTGTTCGGATTATTGCTACTGATAATTGGAGGTACAGCATTCTTGTTGCTCGCATGGTGGCAGATTAATCCTAAATCATTTAACCGAACCTGTCAGCAACTTCCTCAGGGATCAGTTCAAATCTGTCCACCTTATTGATCTAATGGCAGATCTAGAGACACTTAAAAATTACCAACTCCTAACTCCTATGCTGGGGAGTGTCAAGGGCTCCCGTGAGAATTTTTTTAGGAGAAAAAAAATTCTCACGGGTACCCGTCAAATGACTAATAGTTGACCAAAGTAAACTTCTAGAGTGAATATATAAGGATGCGAACTCTTGCCTTTATCTCAGCTGGCTTTTATATGTTTCTCGATTTCCTGATAATGCTGTTGGAAAACTAGGAACTATTAACAATGAAGCCTGGATGCTTCGCTTGTGTATGATAGTCTCGCTGGCATAGAAGTTTTTTTCCAAGCTAAAACAAAATTTAAAATGGCAAGTAGTCTATTTTTGATAAAAAATAAATTAATTGAGGGATAGCCGTGGCGACAGTAGTGGAAAACCAAAAGCTAAATGTAAATAGTGATATGAAAGTTGGCGATCGCGTCCGTGTAAGTGAATCTGTGATAGTTTATCATCATCCCGAACATCGGGGCGAAGCATTTGATATCAAAGGCTTAGAAGGAGAAGTAATCAATATTGCTACTGAATGGCAAGGAAGACCTGTTAGTGCTAATTTACCTATTCAAGTGAAGTTTTCTAAAAAGTTTAAAGCTCATTTAAGTACTACGGAGTTAGAAAAAATCTAAACTTTAGCCCCTGCGGCGAAACCACTGAAATATATTCAGTTCGCCGCGCATTTTTTCAAGTTCTTCACGATTTTTTTTAGCTGTAGAATTGTACCACTCGCAATAGCGTTTAAACTCCGAACGCACTTCAACTTCTCGGTAAAATTGATAAGTCGTTTCATTGACGGCAATGGTTTCATCAACAATCGATTCTCCTGAAGGAACTATTCTTGTTAATTCTTGAGACATTACTGTTAGTTGATAGTTGTTAGTTTATAAGTAATATTTTCTTAGCAGATAAAAAGCAATATCCTGCCTTATGGCAATTGCTCGCTACTCAGCCTTCACTGTTGACTGCTCACTGTTGACTGCTCACTGACTCAAACCCACCCACGCAAACGATATACAATCATACCGATATACTCTTTCATGGCGATGGTAAAGTTTTCTAAATTTTTGCTGTCCGGTAATAAATGTAAAATGGCACTTTTAGGGGTCTTACCGATTGCGTCAAGTTCACCTTTTGTAACCAGAAAATCAGTAGGTGCGGCAATGGCTTGAATTCCTTGTTGTTTAAAAATCGCCAGTGAACGAGGCATATGCATTGCTGAAGTTACTAATAGTACGCGGTCAATATTACGTTCTAATAGAATCTTTTTAACGTTAACAGTATTTTGATATGTGTTTAGCGAGTCTGGGTCTTGTATAATATCTTTTGGGTCAACCCCCATAAATGTAAGTAGTTTTGCGATATCTTCGGACTCTGGTATACCGCCGCCAGCCCAATCGATACGGCCGCCGCTAGCAATGATTAAGGGAGCTTTTTCTTGACGGTAAAGTTGAGCTGCGTAAAGAATTCTATCCCCTGCTTCGCTTAAGTCTGCAGTTTTTCGCGGTTCGTAAGCAGATTTAGTTGCACCACCTAAAACTACAATTGCTTCTGCTGTTGGTAATTCTCCCGACGGAATATTTTGCCATTCTAGGGAACTCACCAGAAAGCGAGAAATCCAAGCATTAGAACTAAATAGCAATACAAACAATGCTAATCCAATGCAAAATGCTGCTAAGCGCGGTCGTTTCCAAAGCAAAAAAAGCGCGATAATACAACAAATACATGCAAATCCTAGTGGATACAAAAAAAGAGGTAGAAGTTTAGAAAGATACAAAAACATGGGAATTATTATAAGTTAAGTTACTCGTTATGAGTTATCAGTTGTATGATTTATTGTAGTTTGCAATCAAGAAGACCAAAATCTGGGTTTGCTACAAAAAAATTAAATATTTATAATTTAATAATTATGAAAAAACCCAGGTTTTAACAACATAGAAAAATATAAGTTGTGAAGTACAAACTCCTAACTTCTAACTCAAACACTCTTAACTCATAACTTGTGACTATTTTTCCCAAAACTTAATATTTATTCCAGAACGGCGACGGTAACGGCGGGTAGCCCTTCTAGTTCGCGGCGAGTTAATTCTCTGGGGGGGAGAAATTTCCCCGTCGTCTTCCCCTTCAATATCTCGCTGAGTCTGACTTGATACTTGGGTTACAGTTGGTTCCTTGCTTCCCCACCAAGCAAAAATAAAGCCCCCACCCAAACCAGCTAATCCACCGAGCAAAATACTAATACGCGGTTCATAGCCTAAAAGTATAAAACTAAGTAAGAAAAATAACCAGTATTTCAGTCCAGAATCGACACCATCGGAAGATGCCACAGTTTCGGGGCGGGGACCACCTCTAGTTGTTGTTGTAAACAACCCTAATGCTACTCCTCCTAATATTCCTAGGAAGACACTTAATTCCAGTCGTCCAGAAGACAGGAAAAATATAAATGCCAAAAATATTCCGAATATCAGTTGAGAGAGAAAGCTTTGAGAGAGAGGTAAAAAATTACTAGAACTTTTTTTTGCCATAATTCGGCTATTGGCTAATTAATTGTTTTAATTGTGCCTCTTGAGGCCCAGTTGTGGTAAATGGTTCTGCTTTCATTTGTGATGTTAACAAATCGGCAGTTGAATCTGCTACGTCAAGGGTTTCCAATATGATTTTTTCTACTAAAAAAATTATATTCGGTGCCCGTCACTCCTAAGCTCGACAAGGCGCGAGCGTAACACTGCATCACGGTGCGGAACAGTTAACAATTTGTAGTGGAATTTGATATCGAGAAAACTTGTTCAATTATTTCACCTCTTAATTGCTGCTTGTCATATTTTGCATCTAAAATGACTGAAAAACCAAGACGAGCCAAGATAGTTCCTAATTTTATCAACCTCAAACAAATTTTTTAACTCATTTGGGCTTATACAAATCATCCCCACTGCGTTGTAATAGAGGAATTCCCACTAAATATTTATGTATTGTATCCAAGGGTAGATGAACTGCTCCCAGTTGTCGAGCTAACTAACGTGCTGTAGTACTTTTACTAGAACCAGACAAGCCGGACTTAAAATTAATCTTCCAAGAGTTGGTTTAGTATATTCCCAAGCTTGTTTGTAGTAACCAGCAGCAATTGAAGCAGTTGCTGATACGCCATTATCATCAAGTAAAAATTAAATTACCTTAATTCGATTCTAAATATAAAAAAACCAGGAGTTCATCCCCTGGGATTTAATATAAAGTACCGTTGAGTTATTTTAAGACTCACTTTCCCCTTCGCTTCCGCCTTCACCTTCTGCATTTATACTGGCTCGTGTTGCTAAAACGCTAACTACAACTTCTTCCGATTCTGTTGCTATTGTTACGCCTTCAGGTAATACAATGTCATTAACATGCAAGCTGTCTCCAACTTTCAAGTTAGTAACATCAATCTCAATTGCATCGGGAATCTTATCCGGCATACAGTTGAACTGCATCTGAGTAATTACGGTATCTAACATACCGCCTTCTTGTTTTACACCAATTGCATCGCCAACAAAGTGAAAAGGTACTTCTACAGTAGTTTTACCGTGACCTGCCACAGCAAAAAAGCTGAGATGGTAAGGTTTACCTGATGCGGGATGAGTTTGAACTTCTCGTAGTAAGGTTTTACCCTGCCAAGGAATATCGTTAATCTTCAAATCAATCAAGGTGTTGTTAATCGAAGCTTTTTTGAGCAAGCTTTGGACGGTTTTAGCATTAATTACTAAAGAAATCGATTCTGTACCTTTGTGACCGTATAAATTGGCAGGTATCTCTCCAGAACGACGCAAAGCTTTAGTTTTGCTTCCTTCTGGTCGCTTTTGACATTCGACCGTCATTTCCATAGTTTTGTTCTTACTTAATATTTATGAGTCAGTTTACATTTACTAGAGACACTTTGATGGTATGCCTCTAAATCTACGCACAGAAGAAACATTGTACCCTATGCAGGCTCTAAAGAGACAGGGCTACCATCAGGTTGTAGTAATGCTCGCTTAGGTCCGTGAATTGGATCTTCAACAATAATTGTTTGATCGCGACTTGCACCCAAGGAAACGATTGCGATCGGCACTTCAACTAATTCTGCCAAAAATTTCAGATAATCTAATGCCTGTGACGGTAAATCTTTTAGATTGCGACAATCACTTGTCGATCGCTGCCATCCTGGTAAAGTTTTGTAAATAGGGCGACAGCGAGCAAATTTCCGAGAACTAGTGGGAAAATGTTCCGTGCGGGAACCATCAATTTCGTAAGCGACACAAACTTTGATTTCTTCTAATCCGTCAAGAACATCGAGTTTGGTAATTGCCAAGCAGTCCATACCGTTAATCCGAACGGCATAACGACCGATAACCGCGTCAAACCAACCGCAGCGACGTTTACGTCCGGTAGTTGTACCAAATTCTGCTCCTACAGAACATAATTGTTCTCCAATTTCTCCGGAGAGTTCGGTGGGAAATGGTCCTTCTCCAACCCGAGTAGTGTAAGCTTTAGCTACCCCAATCACTCGATCGATAGCGGTTGGTCCTAAACCAGTACCGACACAAGCCCCACCAGCTACGGGGTTAGAGGAAGTGACAAAAGGATAAGTTCCGTGGTCTAAATCTAAAAGTGTACCTTGTGCTCCCTCGAACAAAATATTACGACGTTCTCTAATCGCCTCGTAAATTTCTAAGGAAGTATCGACAACAAAATTCTGCAAGCGTTCTGCATAACCCAAATATTCTTCAATTACAACAGAAGCATCTATAGGTGGTAAACTATAAAGCTTTTCTAAAATGACGTTTTTGTGATTAATCGTCCACTCTAGCTGCTCTTGCAATCCTTTGGGGTCCATCAAGTCCAACATCCGAATACCCGTGCGCTCGGATTTATCGGCATAGGTTGGACCGATACCTCGACCTGTAGTACCAATTTTATGGGTACCTCGTCTCTCTTCCGAAGCTTTATCAATTAATCGGTGATACGGCATCGTAACGTGTGCCGTTTCGGATATCAACAGATTTTTAGTAGAAATATCTAAACTTTCTATTTGATCTAGTTCCGCAATCAAAACCTGGGGGTCAATCACAGTTCCAGAGCCAATAATACACTTAGTCTCTGGATACAAAATACCAGAGGGAATCAAATGTAGCTTAAAGGTTTGACCTTTCACTACAATTGTATGTCCCGCATTTACCCCCCCTTGGTAACGCACGACAACATCTGCGGAACGGCTGAGTAAATCTGTTATTTTTCCTTTTCCTTCATCGCCCCATTGGGCACCTATAACAACGACGTTAGCCAAGAGATTTTTATTAAGAATACAGTTTCCACAAATGATTATTATCTACACGCTAAGTAACTAATGTCAAGCCTAGCAAGCAACATTATCCAAAAAAGATAATTTTCACTATAAATCTGTCACATTCAATACTTTTCGTTTCATTAAAATTGATCCATATACTACAAATTATCAGGCAAATTCTGGTAAAATAATTAACCATTACATCTTCTTTCTATTCAGTAATATTTTTAATTTAAACTGAGAAATATAATCAAGATTTAAATTAACCGAAAACCTCTAAAATATGTATAGATAAAGCGTAGATTTATAGATAATAAATCCATAATAATGAATTCAATTGCAACGTTATATTTAAGGGAATATAAATATCTTTATAAATTTAATATCTGGAATAGAGATTTTATTCATAGAATCATTCAAAACTATCCCTTGGGAATAAATTATTATTCACCCCGTTATTCTTCGGAATTATTTATCTAATATCTACTATAATGCTTGCTATTTACAAAATGATTTTTAGCTAATAGAGATCGGCGGCTGGTTATCTATTAAAATGAAGTGTTTTTTCATAAAAATTCTCCAATTCAAAGATTAGATGATTGCAGATTTTGAACTCATAGCCTAATTGTAATTGTAAGTATTATTTGAAATGTAAAAAAACAATTCACCTAAAAAAAAATCTGTGTAAATTACTTTATTTTGTCAATAAAAAGTTTAATTTCCTTCACCCATGATAAAATCATCTAGTGTCAAAAAAATCCGAATATTATTTTTATTAGCACTTTGTTTAGTTTTTGCTAATGCAGTTATTTCATATAGCAATACTATCAAGTTAAAGACTAATCAACAAACTGTCAATCATTCATATGAAATAATTATCCAACTTGAAACAACGCGCGGGGCATTCCAAGATGCTCAAATAGCACGTTACGGATATTTAATCTCAAGTAATACAGATTATCTAAAATCTTATGTTAGTGCAACAGAAAAAATTGAGAATAATATTCAATCATTAAAAGATTTAAATGACGATAATTACCAAAATCAACAGCAAATTTTATTGCTGGAAAAAAAAATTAATGCAAAACTTAATATATTTGGGCAAGAACTATACCTTAAACGTAATCAAAAATTGAATTTATCTCAAAATTTAATTATAGAAAATGATATTAAAAAGCTGATTGATTCAATAGAGTCAACAGAAAAAAAAATATTGCTAAATCGAATGAACAAGTCACAAATCAGCTTTAATAAAGCAATGACAGCTTTTATTATTGCTGGTTTGGTTAATTTAGCATTGGTATCCCAACTCTATTATCTGCTTAAAAATTATATCCTTAGACTGAAAAAAACAGAAAATGCGTTGCGACGAAGTGAAAACCGTTTGCGAGCAATGATAGATGCAGAACCAGAATCTATTCAATTAATACAAAAAGACGGTACTCTCTTAGAAATAAATACCTCTGGGTTAAAAATGATGGAGGTAGAAAGTTCTGATGTTTTAATTGGTAAATCTGTATATTCTCTAGTTACGCCGGAATATCAAAAAGCTTATAGATTAATGCATGAAAGTGTTTGTCAGGGTAGCAAAGAAACTTTAGAATTCGAGATGATTGGATTCAAAGGTACTCGCCGCTGGATGGAAACATACGCCGTACCATTACCAAGTGAAGTAGATGGTGATTTTTTACATTTAGCGCTAACTCGCGATATCACCCAACGTAAACTTTCAGAACAAAAACTCTACGAACAAGCAGCACTATTAGATGTAGCTACAAATGCTATTTTGGTCAAAGATATTCACAATCGAATTTTATATTGGAATAAAGGTGCTGAAAATATTTACGGTTGGCAAGCATCGGAAGTTTATAGAAAAAAAGCATCACTATTGCTGCATAAAGAGTATTCCTCACAACAAGACGATGCATTATTAAGTGTTGTGAATACTGGAAAATGGGAAGGAGAGTTACATCAAGTAACCAAAGATGGTAAAGATATTTTTATTGAAAGTAGGTGGACGCTATTGCGAGACAATAAAGGCAGAGCAAAGTCAATTTTAGCAGAAAATACAGAAATTACTCAAAAGAAACTCCTCGAAACACAACTTCTAAGAACGCAACGTTTGGAAAGTATTGGAACCTTAGCAGGTGGAATAGCGCACGATCTCAATAACGTGTTAGCACCGATTTTAATGTCGGTTGAATTATTAGAAAGAAAATTGCACGATGCACAACATTTACGATTACTCAAAACTCTAGAAAATAATGCTCAACGCGGAGCAAACTTAATTAAACAGTTATTATCATTTGCTAAATGTATTGAAGGCAAACGTACTCTTATAAAAATCAAGCATTTAATTACAGAAATTGAGCAAATTATCAGAGAAACCTTTCCCAAATCAATTCAATTAACTGTAAATATACCGCCAAAATTGGGTTATGTTCGTGGTGATACTACTCAACTGCATCAAGTATTGATCAACTTGGTAGTCAATGCCCGCGATGCAATGCCTCAAGGGGGTAAATTAGAAATTTCTGCCGAAAATCTGGTAATTGATGAACATTACACCAAAATGAATATTGATGCCAAACTCGGGACCTATATTTTAGTCACCGTGGCAGATACGGGCATAGGTATGCATCCGGAAATTCAAGAAAGAATTTTTGAACCATTTTTTACCACAAAGGAAGTAGGTAAAGGTACCGGTTTAGGTCTTTCTACTGCTTTAGGTATTGTTAAAAACCACGGCGGTTTTATTAATGTTTATAGTCAGTTAAATAAAGGTACTATTATGAAAATTTATCTTCCTATGCAGCCCAAAGAGGATACAAATATTTCCTGTGGCTCGGAAGCTGAAAACTTTAGTGGTAGCGGCGAATTAATTTTAGTAGTTGATGATGAACCAGCTATCTGCGAAATTACTAAATCATCTTTAGAAGCATATAATTACCGGGTATTAACAGCATCTAATGGAGTCGAAGCTGTAGAAATTTATGCCAAACATCAACAAGAAGTAAATCTAGTATTACTAGATATGATGATGCCCGAAATGGATGGGGAAACTACTATTGGAATGTTACAAAAAATCAATGCTCAAGTAAAAATTATAGCAATTAGTGGCTTGGTGTCAAACCCGAATGCGGCTGATGAATATAGTTATAGCGTCAAAGAATTTATCTCTAAACCCTTTACTGGTAAGGAATTACTGCACATGATTGATAAAGTTACCAGGGAATTTAAATAGAATTTACAAAAAATTTTATAGCGTATATATTTTTTTGCCCTTTGTTTTTGTTAATATTAATAAAATTTTTAGAACGAAATATCATTATGGCTTTATACGCTGAATTGCATAGGCACCTGGGCGGTTCGGTTGTACCCCGGATTTTATGGGGATATTTTGAGCGTCATTCCAACGAATTAGTCAAAGGCTTCGGGAATTATCAAGAATTTGAAGAGTTTTACACCAAGCCACGCAACACCCTAGAAGAGTACTTAGAGTTGCACACTTTAGTTGAAAGCGTGCAAACTATAGAAACTTTGCCTTACTTTATTTACCGTTTGGTACGTGGTGCGTACATTTTTGAAAACTTAGCGTACTTAGAACTGCGCTATACTCCTTATCTAAGAACCCCAGAGCATTTAAGTCAATCAGAGAGAATTGACAAAATGGCGGAAATTGTTGATGTTGTGGGAAAATCGAGCAAAGTATCTGAGTATCCGATTGTTACTAGTCAGATTCTTTGTATGCACACGCGGCTTCCCTATGAGGTGAATAAAGCAATTGTAGATTTAGCCGCTCAAAACAGACATTATGTATGTGCTGTAGACGTAGCAGGGGGAGATAGCGTTTATGGCGATCGCATGGACGAATGGATAGAGCTGTATGAATATGCTTTATCTGTTGGTTTAAATACTACCGGACACCTCTATGAAACCAAAGATGGGTGTCATCCCGAATTATTACCCTATTTAATGCGAATTGGGCATGGTATTCAAATTCCGCTGCAATATCCAGATTTACTTAAAGATATTGCCAGACGCGGGCAATGTTTAGAAGTTTGTCCTACGACTTACATTAAAACGGGTACTTTAGAAGCCATCCGAGAATTAAAATTGGTGTTTGAACGTTGTTTTGATGCCGGTGTAGATATCGCTATTTGTACCGATAATGCCGGGTTACATAATGTGCGTTTACCATTTGAGTACGAAAACCTTTTAACCTACGACATTATCGGCTTTGAAATGTTACAAGCTTGTCAGGATGCCGCTTTCCGTCATGCTTTTGCTTGGCCCTATGGCGAATGTCCGGCATTGTTGTTAGACGGTTTACTCCACCCTCAACCCCGAAAAAATGCAAAGGAGACTCCAGCTTTGCAAGGGAAAACCAATAGGTAAGAGACTATTGATAATTAGTGATTTTTGTTGCAGCAAGTGAATTTTTACTGTTTGAAGAACTTACGTAAATCAACCTGGTTTCTAAAACACATAGAAGTTTTTTCAATCTTCTTACTAGAAAGAAACCGGGTTTTTCACATCACGAGTCCCTAAGTTTTAGCTCCGTTACAAATGTGGCAGGTATTTTCTAGGGAAGTGACTGATTATTCACAGACTATTGTACTGATATTAATACTTAATTAGCAGTTAATTTAAAAACATAATTAATCTTTTTATTTCAGCATCAATAAATTCATTACAAAAGCTAAAAAAGCATAAATTTCTATTAATAATTTCCATAAAATATGGTTATGCGGTAGAGTAATTTGTATCCTCGCCTACACTATACGTTATGGCATCTACTATCCAAGCTCTACCCTCAGAAGTTGTACATTTGATTACAGCCGGAGAGGTAATTGATTCTTTTGCTTCGGTGGTGCGGGAATTGGTCGAAAATTCCTTAGATGCCGGTGCGACTAGGATTGTAGTTTCTCTATGCCCCCAGCAGTGGCGGATACGAGTAGCGGATAATGGTTGTGGAATGAGTCTAGAAGACTTACAAAAAGCCGCCACTGCTCACAGTACTAGTAAAATACATTCCCGTGATGATTTATGGAAAATCAATAGTTTGGGTTTTCGTGGTGAAGCATTACACAGTTTAACAACCCTAGCCGATCTAGAAATTCTCAGCCGTGCTGCAACTCACCCTGAATTCAAAGAAAGATGCAACGGCTGGCGGATTGTATATGGCAATGGAGGAGAACCTTTAATTATGGAAGCAGCGGCGATCGCACCTGGTACAGTAGCAGTAATTTCTAACTTATTTGGTAATTGTAATGGTCGTCGTCAGGGTTTACCTTCAACAGCACAGCAAATGAAAGCAGTGCAAGCAGTCATTCAACAAACTGCTTTGTGTCATCCTCAGGTTACTTGGCAGGTTTGGCAAAATGAACGGGAATGGTTCACCATTTATCCCACAAAAAGCATCAGGGAAATTCTCGCTCAGTTTCTTTATCGAATACATCCATCAGACTTACAAGAATTGACAGTCAAATTAAATAACTCTCCTGATTCTTCACTCTCCGGTGTAATCGGATTACCCGATAGATGCCATCGCCATCGTTCAGATTGGGTACGAATAGCAGTAAACGGACGTATAGTCAAATCATCAGAACTCGAACAAACTATCCTCGGGGCTTTTCATAAAACACTACCGCGCGATCGCTATCCGGTATGTTTTCTACACTTATGTGTTCCCCCAAATCAAATTAACTGGAATCGCAACCCCGCCAAAACAGAAATTTACCTCAATCAACTTGATTATTGGCAAGAACAAATTACTCAATCGATTGACAAAGCACTAAGCATCGATTGTTCCACAATTAAGGAATCTTTGCAGATCGCGCGAGTAGGTAAATTGATCAAAGCGGCAGAGGCAAAAAGCGGTTACAACTTCAATCGTAGAAATATTGAAGAAAATAACCCTTCATTAAAATCGGAAACTGTAATCCAAAATTCCTCCTCCTGCAATTCCATTTCTTTAAAAGCAGTTGCTCAAATCAACAAAACTTATATAATAGCCGAACATCCAGGTGGAATGTGGTTAGTAGAACAACACATAGCCCACGAAAGAGTTTTGTACGAACAACTTTGCGAACATTGGCAACTAGTAGAATGCGAACCACCAATTATTCTTTATCAATTATCTCCCCCCCAAATAGAACAACTACAACGCATTAATTTAGAAATAGAACCATTTGGAGAACAACTTTGGGCAATTCGTCAAGTACCCGCACTTTTACAACAGCGCGAAGATTGTGCCGAAGCAATATTAGAAATTAGCAAAGGAGGCGATTTAAAAACAGCCCAAGTCGCCGTCGCTTGTCGCAGCGCCATTCGCAACGGTACAACCTTGAGTTTGCCACAAATGCAGCAACTACTAGATGACTGGCAACGCACCCGCAACCCCCGCACCTGTCCCCACGGAAGACCTATTTATTTATCATTAGAAGAATCAGCCTTAGCTCGTTTTTTCCGTCGCCATTGGGTTATTGGTAAATCACACGGGATATAGTTAGAAGTTAGTTGTTAGTTGTTAGTTGTTGGGAGTTAGGAATTGAGAGTTAGGAGTTATGAGTGATGAATTTTCTCCCCCCTCTAACCCCTCTCCAATACCCCAATGCCCCATCATTAAATTCTATGAGTGCAGAAATTATTTGTGTTGGTACGGAAATGTTACTAGGAGATATTCTCAATAGCAATGCTCAATATTTAGCCCAACAGTTAGCCCAATTAGGTATTCCTCATTTCTACCAAACCGTTGTAGGAGATAATATTGATAGATTAAAGGAAGTGATAGAAATTGCGACAAAAAGAGCGCAAGTACTAATTTTTACAGGGGGTTTGGGTCCTACTCCCGATGACTTAACTTGCGAAACCATAGCTGATTTTTTTGGTTCTCCTTTAATTGAACGTTCGGAAATTATTGAGGATATCACTAAAAAATATGCCAAACGCAACCGCGTGATGAGCGCCAGCAATCGCAAGCAAGCTTTAATTCCCCAAGGTGCGGAAATTTTACCCAACCCTACTGGTACCGCACCAGGTATAATTTGGCAACCCCGGCCGAATTTAACGATTTTTACTTTCCCTGGCGTACCTTCAGAAATGCACCGGATGTGGGAAGAAACGGCTATTCCTTACTTGAAAAGTCAAGGTTGGGGTAAACAAATCATTTATAGTCGGATGTTAAGATTTTGGAATGTTCCCGAATCGACTTTAGCGGAGAAGGTTTCTGCTTATCTCAATTTACCCAATCCAACGGTAGCGCCTTATGCCAGTAAAGGGCAGGTGAAATTACGAATTTCTGCAAAAGCGAGTACTGAAGCCGAAGTTGAAAGCTTGATTTCACCAGTTGAAAAGCAAATTAAAGAAATTGCCGGGTTAGATTATTTTGGTGCTGATGATGATACTTTGGCTTCCGTAGTTGGTGAGCTATTGCGTAAGTCTGGGGAAACACTTTCTGTAGCTGAATCATGCACGGGGGGAACCTTGGGAGGAATGTTAACGGATACTTCGGGGAGTTCCGATTATTTTTGGGGTGGTGTAATCTCCTATGATAATTCTGTAAAAATTGGGATGTTGGGAGTTAACCAAGAAGATTTAGAAAAATATGGTGCGGTAAGCGCCACTGTAGCCGAACAAATGGCTTTAGGAGTAAAAAAACAGCTTTCCACAACTTGGGGATTGAGTATAACAGGAATTGCTGGACCTAGTGGAGGTACCGAAACGAAGCCCGTGGGTTTGGTTTACATTGGTTTAGCAGGAGAAAATGCAGAAGTAGAAAGTTTTGAATTTCGTTTTAATCCGCTGCGCGGCAGAAGTTTGATTCGTCACTTCAGCGCTTGTAATGCTTTGGATAGTTTGCGAAGAAAGTTGTTGAAGTTGGAGTGAGTTTACAGGTTGTTGATGTTTTTCATCATTGAAATAATCATCAGCAACCATTTAATGAGTTACTCCCCGTCAGCTTATCGATTTCCTATAAAAATTTATCCCTCACTCCCTCAATTCCTAATAATAATCTTTCAGCGCGTCGGGAGTAGTGGTATACATACCAAAAATATGATTCCAAAAATTGTTAATCAAACTCCTGGAAAATGGGAATTTGAAAAAGTAGCTAACATTCTTTCAGAATTATTATGGGTTGATATAGAAGAAGATTTTGGTGATATAAGTTATATTCTTTGTGAAACGGAAAAATAAATTAATAGTAACGGTAATTTCATTCCGACTGAATAGATAAAATTAGCAGCAGATAAGAGAGAAATCGAAAAAGCATTTAATCAATATGATAGAGATTCAAAAGTGCTATTGAATAATCTCTAGGTAAAGACTACCTATAAGTACAAAAGTTTTATCAATTAAATCTTATAAATTTAGTGCAAATCATACCGTATTATTTGATGCCAATCTATCATTGTATATTTACTTAAGTATAAGTCATATATCATCTCAGTATAGGTATGAATACATTTTGAGGTTGAGACGAATTAAAAGTGCTCAAGTTCCCATATTACTTGATACTTTGATACTTTCAGAATTGATCGATGTCTATGGGAGATTTCTCTACCACAAACTTTCAACAAAACCAGAAACCAGCAGATTTTAAGATTTTCCGCTATGGAGGGCAAATTTTAAACCTCTTGTCGAACAAATTGCCAGAAGGGCAAAAAAAATATTAGATAAAACCAAGTCTACAAAAAATAGATTTAAGTCTGTACAAATGGGAGCTATACTAAATCAGTATACAGTTATGTGAGGCAGATTTTCATGACCTAATTATAGCAGAAATATGTAGGACAAATAAGATTAAATTGGTAACATACTATGCTGACTTCGGCGGTTAAAATTTAAGGATTTTGACGGCAAATCCAAAGTTATTTACATAAGGGACTTTCTTATTTTATACAGGATTGACATCGAAATTGCTTGACTTCAGATGTATGAAAAAATAATTTCATTTTTCCATCTATACTTAGGTGATAAGGAAAATATCTTTAAACAATAAATATTCTTAATACTCACTCATTCGCTCAACTTTATTTGACAGTTTTGAACCAAACCGTTAAATTCCTTCTGAGCAAAAAATGAGAATTGTAAGCAGGGAATAACATTTTTTATTTTCTTCATGATGGATACCGAGGGAATGAGAAGAACCTCAAGTCCAGTATTCATAAGGGTTTAGGATGATAATGAGTTAACTATTATCAATGATTTTGTGTTTCATCATCAGCATAATTAATCTCTAGAAGGTTGCTGACGAGTTCACAATTTGTTACAAAAATACAAAGAACTTCTAGTAACCTCTACTCAAAATGTTTGGCGGACTTACTGGTTTTAAAGATTCTAAAGGCAGTGACTGGGGAGAGCAGATGCTCAACACCGTTGCGA
>JBHJJJ010000093.1:0-4830 GCA_050042755.1 Rivularia sp. (in: cyanobacteria) | reverse complement strand
GTTATCCTAATCGCAGCGATAAATATCGTATGGCGATAGCTATGTATTTACATGATAACGATGCCCGCTGTCAAGTTTATCAGAATCGGGGCAAGCAGATTCTTCACGTTCTGGATAATATGTGCCGTAAATTACCAAATGGTCATCCAGATTATAGCGATCCCGCTATATTCCCGACTTTATGGTGTGAATAAAAAGTAGTTTAATGGTTGCCTTATTTACGCCGAATTATACTAGTGCCAGTGAGCGAGCAAGATGCATGTCCTAAAGTCCCTCCGGGACGACATAAAGGTACGGACACACTGCGTTAACGCACTACCGAAAAAATAAATTTACACCCGCAGGGATGCTCCCTTTTGTCATATATTCTATACCCTTAGACTGATAGTCGATGAGCAGAAATATAGATATCTTGTGGAGATGAAAGCAAAATCTTTGAATATTCCTCTAGAAAACCTTTTAGAAACTAACTTTTTCCCCGCTTATGGCTCTCCTCAACCGAGAATGAAATGACAAAACAAATTTTACTTTCTACACCCCACATGGGGGAGCAAGAATTAAAATTCATCAAAGAAGCTTTTGACACTAATTGGATCGCACCTGTAGGGCCTCATGTAGATGCTTTTGAAGACGAATTTTGCCAGCTAACAGGTGCCGGTTATGCCGCTGCTGTAAGCTCCGGTACAGCTGCAATTCATTTGGCTTTGCGGTTACTTGATGTTGGCGCGGGAGATGAAATATTTTGCTCCACTTTAACCTTTATCGCCAGCGCTAATCCCATTATCTATCAAGGTGCAAAACCAGTTTTTATCGATAGCGATCGCACTTCTTGGAACATGGACCCGGAATTGTTGCGATCGGCTCTACAAAAGCGTGCTAGCATCGGTAAATTACCCAAAGCGGTAATGTTGGTACATCTTTACGGACAAAGTGCCGATATTCTCCCTATTGTGGAAATTTGCCAAAAATATAGTATTCCTTTAATTGAAGATGCTGCTGAAACCTTGGGGGCTACTTATAAAGGCTACTGTCCCGGAACCCTTGGAACTATCGGAATTTACTCATTTAATGGTAATAAAATTATCACAACTTCCGGTGGAGGAATGTTAGTTTCTGATAATGAAGAACTAGTAAAAAAAGCCCGTTTTCTATCAACTCAAGCGCGAGAACCCGCTCCTCACTATCAGCATTCAGAGATTGGTTACAATTATCGTCTGAGTAATGTTTTAGCTGGCATTGGTAGAGGCCAATTGCAGGTTTTAAGCGAGCGAGTAGAAGCGAGAAGACGTAATTTTGAAATTTACTCTCAAGCTTTAGGTAGTCTTCCCGGAATTGAATTTATGCCGGAAGCTGATTTTGGCCGCGCTACTCGCTGGCTGAGTTGCTTAACAATCAATCCCCAAGCTTTTGGTGCGAATAGAGAAGAGGTACGTCTGGCACTTGGGGAGAAGAAAATAGAATCTCGTCCAGTTTGGAAACCATTGCACTTGCAGCCGGTATTTGCTGGATGTGAAAGTATTGGTGGTGAGGTAGCAGAAGATTTATTTATGCGGGGATTATGCTTACCTTCAGGTTCTAATCTGACAGATGAAGATTTAGAAAGAGTGATTAAAGGCATCAAGGCAGTTCATCACCGCAAGAAAAATTCTCGCAGAAGCTTATTTATGGTGTAATAACAGATTCACAAATTAAATTTTATATCATATATTATAGTTGTATAGCCAAATAATAATATTTTTTGATTAAATGCATTTGAGCTAGAGGTTAGTGGTTAGTGGTTAGTTGAATTATCAACTATCAAATACCAACTATCAACTATCAAATATCAACTATCAAATATCCACTATCAACCATCAACCATCTTACTTAAGATAAATCAACAAATTCAATCCAGGAATAGTACGCGAAAGCGTCCATAAGACTAAAGTGATATAAAGTATACCCAAACTCCACTGATACCAAGCCAAAGTACTGATAATTCCCGGAAGGTGTTCGTCTCGCAAGCGAACGTCATTAAAGCCTAATTTCAAAAGGTTATTTAAACTAAAATCGTAATAATTAAGCCAATTCCACCGACGATTCCATAATAAAGGTAAATAACGTTCTCGAAATAATGGATACCTCGGTATTACTGGTAAACGTCCAATTAATAACCGTAATTGTCGTAGAGTACCGTCTTCTGTAAAGTAAGATGTATCCATTAAGTCGTGGTAGCGGCCGTTTTGATAAAGTTGGAATAACAGAAAACCGGGTATTGGTAAAATAATAACCGTCATACACGCCAAAGTTAAGAAAGGTTGCGGCGTATTACGAAATATGGCGATTAAACCAAACAATACACTAATAACAAAACTTCCTAACATCCAAGTAGTTTCGTAAAGCGTAGGAATAATTTTGTTAGGATGCATTCGGCGCAATCTGTCAACCAACCAAAATAGTAAACCGAAAAAGGCAATTGCAATTATTCCCACACCGAAAACTAGATAAAAGTTGGTACCGTATCCTGACAGTAAGAGTAGTAAACATAACCCCAACCATTTCCATGTTTGCAGCAACCATCTAGCCGGGGTGAGAGTTTCGCCGACTACAAAGCGTGAAGCTAGATGTGTAAATGTTTTTTCGTCGATATCAGCTAAGGTAAGTAATTCGCTTTTAATCTGAAACGGTTGTTTTTGACGACGTTTGATAATTGCTTCTGCTTGAGTTGGGGAAAAACCTAGATTAATTAAACGCTGTTGGGGAGCATCATTGATATTGGCATCAATCAAACGGCGAGTTAAATAATTTAAATAAAGACGCTGTTTGCTATACTCCAACTCATTGGCATCAGCAATTTGCTGCAACTGGCGAAAGTTTTGGATTAAATTACGCAATACATTTTGATTACCCGATAATCGAGGTACCCGTAACATTGCACCAATTTCACCGGGATTACCCAAAATTTTGGCTTTGTCGGAATTAAAAATTAAACTAGGTACGTTGAGATAAGCACCTTTTGCAAAAACAGCATCGCTAAAATCAGCTTGATTAAGAATTCTAGCACCATCCATATTCACAGGTAAATTAAACTGTGTCTCTCGGAAGATGACAGATTCCACGAAGCTAGTTTCTTTGAAAAATAAAAACTCTTGAAAATTAGCTTTCGTAAATTGAGTTTGTTTGAGAAAGCGTGCTTGATAAAAATTTGTAGTACCTTCCCACCGGGCGCGACTAAAATTAGCTAACTCCTGAAAAATAGCATTAGAAAAATCAGCAGTATCTTCAAAAGTCGTATTTTTCAACTCAGCATTTTTTTTAAATTGAGTTTTCTTAAAATTGGCTTCATCAAAGAAAACACTCCCATCAAAATCAACTTGACGGCGAAAGTTAGCATTTGCAAAAGTAACTCGACGGCTAAATCTTGATTGCGTTAAATTCACAGCTTCATTAAAAATAGCCCCTTTCGCTTCCACAGGTTGGAGAAAAAAAGTATTATTAAACTCCACATTACCCTTAAAACGAGTATGTTGAAAAATTAACGAACCACGAAACACAGAAATTTGGGCCGAAGTCGTCAAATCCTTTCCTAAAAGCGAACGACAATCCTTAGAATTGGGAACAGAATAAGCAAGTGACTGCAAACAAACTTCCCGCAAACCTTCGAGTTGTTTTTGTTCGGCTTCAGTAAAAATTGGTGCGATCGCTTGAGCGTATAAAGGCGTTCTTAAACCCAAATTGCTACTAACAAAATCGCCTTCAATGATCGAATCGCTTAAATCTAAACCTACAGGTTTTGTACCATTTTTTTGTAATTCATCCTGTAATAATTTATAAAAAATATCGCTAAATTCTTGATTTTCCGGTTGTAAATCAATCTCCATATCTCGTAAATCTACCGTAAGACTACCTTGATTTACCATAGGAGAATTAATTCTTTCTTTTAATAATTCCAGAGTTAAAACAGTCCGTTGCGATTGAGGCTCAGCCGCAAAAACGGGTTGAATAAATAAAAATAAAAATAGCGTGCAGATGCAAATAATTTTGGGCATTGGGAATTGGAAATTGGGCATTGGGAATTAATATACATTGTTTTCTTCCCACTCTTCCCCCTCTCTTTCATCACCCATATTTAATCGACACAAACTACCACCTTCCCAAATTAAAAGCTGTCGCGAAGCTGCAACAAAACAATTGAGATGTTTGGGTGGATAAAGGAAATTATCGTAAGCTAATGCCATAAGTCTGGCTGCCTCACCATAATCAACTCTACCAATTCCCGTACCCAAACCGGGACAAGCAACAGTGTTAATTTGATGCTGAGAAGATTGATTATGACGATGCACCGCTAACAGCATAGCCCACATCGCCACATAAGGAATATCAGTTCCCACAATAGACATGGGAACCCTCATCGTAGGTGTATGAGCGAGAAACGGATGCTTAAGATTACCCGTTTCCAGTATGATTGATGTTCCTACAGGTTGCTCTCCTAAATAATCTGTCAAGATGCGTTGCTGTACCAAATCCTGCAACTGACTACCGAAAAATTTTATAATGGCAGCATCCATACCACCATCCATCATTCCAAAAGAATTAGCAGGGCTGACTAAACAATCGAAATCAGACAACCATTCAAAATAGTTGTTAACAACTTCGACATTAGGAAAATAATTGAAATGTTGTTGAAAAGCTGATGCTAATAATGAATTTGGTGCGACTAAAATCAGTTTCAAGCTTTATTCCTCCGCTTGATACTTATTCAGGACTTACGCAATTGTCACAAAACCCTGGTTGGTGCGTGACACGAAAAGCTGAATTTTTTGTTTACAATCAAGCATAGTGTCACAGCAC
>JBHJJJ010000092.1:0-11923 GCA_050042755.1 Rivularia sp. (in: cyanobacteria) | reverse complement strand
AATCTTCAACAAACTTAAATTCTTTTCTTAACAACGTGTTGTATCTAAACATTTCGGTTTTACCTACACCACGATTATCCATCCAATATCTCAAGACTTTATTACGGACAAACTGATATGTCCGAATCGCTTCGGAGATGGATGATATCTGTTGTGGTTTTGGTTTAACTTTAAATTCGTAAACAAACACGTTTGACACTAACTTTTGAAGTATCAAATTACTATATCATATATTTGACCTCACGGGGAATAAATTCCCCACGGGTTTATCCCCACGGATAAATCCGGGGGCTTGCACCCTCGGAGTTTTGGTCACTTAAAGTTGTATACTAATTTACTAATTGTAGAGATTAACGAGAAACAACTCAATGATTATTAAGATATGCTTCGGGTAAATCAAACCACCCGATACATTTAAATCAGTCAGTATTAAGCTTATTTGTAATGTACAAAGATTATTATCGAATTGTGTAAATAAATTAATTTAATAAAATTAGGATGGACAAGGATACCCATTCCAGCAGGAGTAGTGCGGGGTAAAGCAATAGTAGTGGGAGCGTCTCGCTCCCACTACCAACACCCATCATATTTAATGTGATGGGTAAAGATAAGGAGGGGGGAGAGGGGGAAGAGGGGGTAGAATAATTTTTTATGTACGCGCTTTACCCCTCAAAATTAATGTGGCGGAGTACTAGTGTTCTGTCCCATTAATTCCGATGGCTTCGTTTTCTTCCAAACGTCGGGAGACGTAGCAATGCTACGTCTCTACATAGTTACCGGAAGAACAAACCACTCAAAACTTATGGGACAGAATACTAGTAATCCACCTGCGTAAACTTTGCCTGATACTATGAATGTCTATTCACTACTTACTACTCACTTTAGGCTTGTGAGAGTACTAGCACAGAGGCTAAGAGAATTTTTTTTGATGGTGCAAGATGTTAATTTACTAACTCAATAGCCCATAACTTCCTTCACACTATAAATTACACGGTCTTGTTGTTCTTGGGAAAGTTCTGGGAACATGGGTAAAGATAGAACTTCGTTACAAGCAAGTTCTGCAACTGGTAATTGTCCGGGTTGATAGCCTAAACTTTGATAAACTGGCTGCAAATGTAAAGGACGGGGGTAGTAAATCGCTGTATTAACGCCCCTTTCTTGCAACTGATTTCGTAACAAATCTCTCTTACCATCTAATACACGAATGGTGTATTGATTCCATACTCCTGTCCCGACCGGTAATTCTCGTGGGATAATAATACCGGCAACATGACCGAGAAATTCATGGTAACGAGCCGCAATTTTCTGTCTTTGCTGGTTCCAAGTATCTAAATAACGTAATTTTATTTGTAAAATTGCGGCTTGAATAGAATCTAATCTGCTGTTGACACCAATTTCTTCGTAGTGGTATTTACTCTTTTGACCGTGGTCTTTTAATATTCGCATCTTTTGTGCAATTTCTGGATCTGAAGTGGTAATCGCACCACCATCACCACAACCACCTAAATTTTTAGTGGGGTAAAAGCTAAAGCAACCGATATGTCCAATACTTCCTACTTTTTGTTGATTCCACATTGCCCCGGTAGACTGGGCGCAATCTTCAATGACTAACAAATCCTTTGCTGAGGCTAATTCCATCAACGCCGTCATGTCAACGGGTTGTCCAAATAGATGAACTGGAATAATCGCTTTTGTGTTAGGTGTTACTGCCGCTGCGACTTGCTGCAAATCCAAGTTGTAAGTGGCATCAATATCGACGAATACCGGCTTTGCACCCACGGCGCTAATTGTTTCGCAGGTAGCAACAAAGGTGAAAGGTGTGGTAATTACTTCATCACCTGCACCAATATTGTAAGCTCTTAAAGCCAGGTAAAGAGCATCGGTACCTGAATTACAAGCGATACATTCGCTGACATTTGTATAAGCAGCAAGCTTTTGCTCCAACCCTTCCACAAAAGGGCCACCAATATAACGTCCAGAAGATAGAACCTCTAAAACAGCTTCACTTATTTCTGCGGCAATAGTAGAATATTGCTGTTTGTTATCAAATGCAGGAATAGAATTGACACTTTGTATCATGAGCTTTTTTTTATAGGAATATAGATGATTACGCTGAGTGACTTGTTAAATTTTTAATCGTATTTAAAGTTTTATACTGTCGCCCATAATACTCTATAAACAAGAGTTGCACTTAATTTTTGGCAATGTAACATCTGGGTTCTATCCTTACTTGTCATATTTTATTTTGTATATTGATACATCGGTTAGGGATCTTAATCAGAGAATAAATACTTAGAATTTTAATCGAATTTGTTAAGCTCTTCGTTGGGCTTCAGGGCGCTTATTTAAAACAAAGACAGCGTAGCTACGAATCAAGAAGGAAAATAATATAGTAATTTCAATAAATAATTCAGATGACGGAATTGATAGAACTCGATTTCTTAGACTTGGGTATTGCGGTAGGATTAATGGTTATGGCTATTGGTTTATCTATTTGGGAAAAAATCGGATTAGAGCTAAATTTAGCCCTTGCTACGGTCAGAACTATCTTACAGTTATTAGTTTTGGGATACATCTTAGATTTCATTCTCGCCTTAAATAACCTTTGGGGTGTGTTGGCGATTTTAGCAGTAATACTGACTATTGCGGCTATTGTTGCTCGAAATCGTATTACTAAGAAAATCCCGCGAGTTTTACCTTTGGTGTGGGGTTCAATGTTCTTGAGCACTGCATTCACCTTAATTTACACCAACTTCCTGATAATTCAACCGGATAGATGGTTTGAAGCGCAGTACGTAATTCCTCTCGGGGGAATTGTATTAGGTAACTCAATGAATGCAGCTGCGATCGCTGGCGAACGTTTGGTCAGCACAATCAATGCAAGTCATGCAGAAATAGAAACTCACCTCAGTTTAGGTGCGACTCCGCAACAAGCAATTAAGCAGTATAAAAAAGATTCTATCCGGGCTGGTTTAATTCCCACTATCAATCAAATGATGATAATCGGAATGGTAACAATACCCGGATTTATGAGTGGATTGTTAATCACTGGGGTTGATTACAACAAAATTCCTTTCCAAGCTGCATCAGAAGCTGCATCCTATCAAATTTTACTTATGTTTATGGTGGCATTTAGCAATCTATTAACAACAATATTGCTCACAATTGCCCTTTCTCGTCAGTTTTTCAACTCCAACGCCCAATTAGTCAAATAAGGTATTATTGTCTTATTCCCCATTCCCCATTCCCCATTCCCCATTCCCCATTCCCTATTCCCCATTCCCCATTCCCCATTCCCCATTCCCTATTCCCCATTCCCCAAATCAATAAAAAGAATTCCATTCAAATGATCGATTTCGTGTTGAATAAGAATCGATAACATCCCATCAGCAGTAAGATTAAAAGGTTGATTCTCTCGGTTTAAAGCCTTCAACTTTATCAGATTAAAACGTTTTACAGTTTCTCGCCTTCCCGGAACACTTAAACATCCTTCACTTGAATCGATCGCAAAATCTTGATATTCAATTTCAGGATTAACGATACACAATATATCTTCAGGCTGATACGAGTCACTCTTTCTCTGTGCAATACGTTTCTTATTCAGAACAAAAACCCGCTTTAACTCTCCAATTTGAGGCGCAGCTAATCCCATGGAATCCTCTACAAGCATGGTATCAATCAAATTTTCAACCAAAGTTTGAAAATCCCCATCGCAAACATCAATTTTAGTTGATACTTCTCTTAACAAAGGATTGGGATGATAAACGAGAGATTTAACAACCATAAAAACTATTGCCCCCCTAGCTAAATTACCACTTACCGTCTGGACATTCGGAAGTTTCAATATTTGCCTTGACTAACATAAAGCATCCACATACAGTACAACGCTTGGCTTGGGCATTATACTTTTCACAACAAGAGCAAATTTCTAACCTTTTTTCTACCTCACTCTTTTGCGCGAGAATTTTATCTCCACATAATCCCTGTTTTGCTGCTTTATAGGCTTCGGAAAAAAGGCTTCGTAGCATTTTCGAGCTACTTGGGTAACTTGGCGGCGATGAATTAGTCACCTTACGACTCCTAGATTTTTAAAAATAATTCTCAACAAATCATAACATCTCAAAATATTTCTGCATGGAATTAGCGGTCAAACCAGGAAATAAAGTAGATAAAAAAGTATTATTGTTTGTATTAGTTTGTAGTAAGTCTCACAAGCCAAAATATGAGGGGTGGAACCCAGTGAGTAGTGAGTAGTAAGTAGTGAATAGACATTCATACTACCAGGCTAAGTTTCCTTAGTGGACTACTAGACTAGAAACATAAAATTAGGATCTAGCTTTATCGTTAGTTAAACAGATATTTAACAACAGATAATAAAAGTCGGTTAAAACAAGGGAATTATCTTAACCGACTGACAATAAATTTTAGTTAGACAGTAATTCGTTTTAATCAACTAAAAAACGAGTTACTGGCACAAACTTAAAGAAAGCATATTCATACCATACAGTCCAAATAAAATCACGAATCCAGGTATTACGCATTTCTGGACGAATTTGATAATCAAAAGAAGTATCGGTAGAACCTACTCTTGTCATCGCGTGGTTACAACCACAACCATGTTCCTGGAAAAATCCATGCTTAGAAGAGATACTTTGCACCATTAATTGAATGGGAAATACCTTTTGTCCATGGAGGGAAGCATCCCAAGCACGGGCATGATTTTTATCTGACTCAGAAAATCTTAAGGGGCGTACTTCCGAAACCTCTTCTCTATAAATAGGGGCTAGATGTACGTGATAAAAAGAAGCTGGTAAATCATAACCGAACTCTTCAAATAAAGCTTTACCAATTTCTACAATTTCTTTACGCCCTGTATAGTCTTCATCTTCAGGGGAAAGTTTGTTTTCTATTAAATCAAAATTAGGATATCTATCGATCTCGAAATCCTTACCGTAAAAATCGAGAGCTTCCCAAGCTAGATTACCAAATATTTCGCAAAAAGCAGGCTTTAGGTGCTCATTTCCTTCAGATTCATTAAATAAATCTACATCACCGCGAGACATTTTGTGAAGAAATAACTGTGCCATGTTCACATATTCTTCGGGATTAGAAAGCTTGGTATTAGATTTACCCGTTAGAATATCTTGCCAAGATTGAGGAAGCTGATTTACTGGTGTAGCTTGTTCGCCTTTTATTTCAACAGATAATGCTTTTTTAGAGTTAGCGACTAAATCTTTCTGTGGAGGATTAACAATAGCTTGTGGTGTCATTCTACCTTGTTCAAAAAAATGCAAACATTTAAATTTACCACATCGAAGAGGTATTTATCCACTAAATAAACTAAAAGTAATTTTGCCAAAAGTGTGATAATTTTTTTTGATAAATAACTTTATTTCTATTGATTGTAAATAGTCACATAAAGTGCAATAATAGCTAATTTTTTATCTATGGCTAAAGCTCTATTTAATTACGTTTTAATATAAATTAAGCGGTATATAACTATGGATTTCACCTATCGTGAAAACATAAGATTATAATATATAGCCGCTTTTGGATGCAATGCAAGGCTAATTTTTCACAAGTAATAAGTAGTAAGTAAGAAGTAAGAAGTAATACCTATCCCGTTCAAGGTAGAGGATTCAAATAATGATAAATTTGGTTTTTATTCCTCTTTAAAAGAGGAGGCTTAATACCATATTTCGGGCTAAAATTATTCCTTTTTACTTTTTACTTATTACTTTTTACCGAAAAAGGCAGTCGGCAATCGGCAGTCGGCAGTAGGAAAGCGGGAGCGGTTTCAGGCTGCCTCGATTGGGTTCAAAGCCCCTAAATTTATTTATGCAAACAGAACAATATTTTTTTCGAGCTACATAGTACGAGAAAAAATGCGTCATTGTTTGAAACCCCTAAATTCATTTATGGGGTACGACTGCCGACTGCCTACTTTCCACTGCCCCCTCATTTAAGCCCGAAGGGCTTCGGTAATGTTAGAAACGAGGAAGGATGTTTATCCTATAATTATTTATTAGATGGAGATGGAACGGTTTTGTATCCTCAAATAGGAATAAATGAGCCCCGTGTTTTTACACGGGGTTGTAATTTCTGTATGAAAGTAATATCGATAAAAAAACCCGAATGCACGGGCAAAAAATCACAGAAAAAGATTCAAATTTATATTCAATTTGATAAAATATCAGATATTGATAACTTACCTTCTAATTGCAACTGAGCTTGAAGGCAATGAGCGCACTTACAACCAAGTTGGTCAATAATGGGATTTGACTTATCATCTCGACCTAACATTGGTAAGGAATGAACTGGCTGTGTTGATGTTGTATGAAGATAGGTTGTTGCAGACGCAAAATCAATAGAAGATGCTGCTGCGGGATTTCCAGCAATAAACATGGAAGCAACAAGTACGACGGGTAAAGCAAATAAAACAAGTTTGGCGATAATCATAATTTATAGTTTATATTGTGTACGGTGTCACCTCAAATAACTATCATATCTTGATAATTACTGGTCTGGCAGGTGTAACAAATTTATACTTTGGATTTTAGATTTTGCGTCTCTAAGGGATGTAGATAATATCCTCTAAAGACGCAAGGATATCGCGCCTAAAACATCTAAGTAAAATATCGTGCCTATATGGATAATTATTGATTACTGATTATTCTTTTTCCCAAATTAATAACTCACCATTTTCTCCCCCTGCGGCGATTTTATTACCTTGGGGATGCCAATCAATACAGGTAAAACCACCTGAAACACCTGTAATAATTTGTGACACTTCTTGAGCATTTTGCCACAAACATAACCAACCATCACTGCCAGCAGAAGCGAGTAAAAAGCTGTTTGGAGCAAAACCAATAGCTTGAATAACATCAGCGTGATTAGTTAAAACATTTGCTTCCCAATCGGAATCTTCGCCAGCTTGTTTTTCCCATAACACAATACCGTCAACGCTACAGCAAGCTAGTTTTGGCGCGCCATTATCAGAATTAGGTTCAGACCAAACAACTTGACGAATTTTACCAGGAAATCCCTGCATTATCCACGGACTGGGGTCGTCATCAGAAATCAATAGTTGAGTTTCGACAACGGCAAGAGTTTTGTCCATATTACCGGAAGCAAGGTATTTTCCGTCATTAGACCAAGCCATTGCTAAACTCGTGGAAGGAATATCTAAAATGTATGGTTCATCGTCCCAAGTTTGAGTATCCCACACTTTAACCCCACGATGTCCGGCGATCGCCAGATATTTTCCATCGTTGCGCCAATCAATGCCTAATGGGGAAGAATTATCAAAGTCTAAAGTGACAACAAAATCACCAGAATCAGCATCCCAAATTTGTACTTTACGTCCTGAACTAAAAGCTAAATGATTGCATTTGGGACTCCAAGCCAGTTTATCAACCCAAGCGGGTGCATTTTCTAAAGTTGCGATTAATTCGTTTTCTCTCCAGTTTTTGTCTTGTCCTTTTTGTCCGCTAACTGCGGTAAATTGACCATTATGGGAAAAAGCGACGCAATCTACAGACTCGCCGTTAGCAGATTGCAAAGTGACTAATTCCCCATTTTGCCAATATACAACTTCCCCAGCAGAAGTTGCAGCCAAAATTGTCCCTTGTGGCGACCAAGCAACAGATGTAATGTAGTCTGAAAGGGTTTGTGACGATAAGAGTTTAAATTGTTGGGAGTTGAGAGTAGATTGGTTCATTTTTAGGAACTCGCGGAGTTAGGAGTTAGGAGTTAGGAGTTAGGAGTTGGGAGTTAAAGATTAGAAGTTTTTGTTTCTACCCTCTCTACCCCCTCTACCCCTCTAATTTTTCTCCTCTCCAATCCCTATCTTACAATCTACGCAACACAGGCTTTAAATTCTTCTCGAAGCTTTGTTTCATCAAGATTGCGTCCAATGAATACTAATTTATTTTTACGGGTTTCGTTTTCTTTCCAAGGACGATCTGGTCTACCATCTAATAACATGTGTACGCCTTGGAATACAAAGCGATTTTCTTCACCAGCAATGCTCAAAATTCCCTTTGTACGGAAAATATCAGGACCTTGAGTTTGCAATAAATTACTTAACCACTTATCCAATTTATCACCATCAAGCTCACCTTTTTCAACTAATGCAATAGAATAAACGTTTTCATCGTGTTCGTGAGCATCTTCACCCAAAAATTCAGGATCGATTTCTAAAGCACGATTCAAGTCAAACGCCTTCACACCTAATAATGCATCCATTTCCAACTCAGCATTCTGGGTACGATAAATTTTAGCGATCGCATTCATTCCCCGAATTCTATTTTCTAATTCTTCTAACTGTTCGGAGGATACCAAATCTGTTTTATTAATCAAAATTACGTCAGCGAAGGCAATTTGTTCTTGGGCTTCATCCGCATCCCAATGTTGCCAAATATGCTTGGCATCAACCACAGTTACCACAGCATCAAGTAGCAATTGTTCCCGCATATCTTCATCAACGAAGAATGTTTGAATCACTGGTGCGGGATCGGCTAAACCCGTAGTTTCAATGACTAAGTGGTCAAATTTGTCGCGACGCTTCATCAAATTACCGATAATCCGCATCAAGTCACCGCGCACCGTACAGCAAATACAGCCATTGTTCATCTCAAAAATTTCTTCATCCGTATCGATAACCAACTGATTATCAATACCCACTTCCCCAAACTCATTAACTATCACCGCTACCTTCTTACCGTGTTCGTAAGTCAGAATATGATTTAACAGGGTTGTTTTTCCCGCTCCTAAATACCCGGTGAGAACTGTTACTGGTACTGTGCTTGTTGCTGTATTAACCATATATATCTCAGATGTTTTAGACACAAATAATATACAAAAAATTTTTCGGTGTTGTTCTTCACTATCTATAATTTTTTTAAATTAGATCACCGAAATTACTACGTCTATATCGCAACGCCTTTATTCTTTCTTTTAATAAATAGTCAATTATCAGCAGCCTATATCAGTACAAATTACAAAAATATTTTTTTGCTCAAAGTTAGATTCTTATTCCCCGTCTCCCCCCTCCTCCCGCTCTCCCCCAGGCCAGTTGCTACAACCGAGGGGACCTCGGCAACCCACTGGCTCCTCCTCCCCCTCTCACCCGATCCTACCGACTCCCAGCAGTCTCTAAAAAAGGTAAAATCGCCGACACGATGGCATCTGGATATTCTTCATGCATCCCCAAAGATCCCGGAAGCTCCACACTCTGCACTCTTGGTAAATGGGCGATCGCTTCCATTTCTTGGCGCGATGATTTGGGGCAACATTTACCGATTACTACCATAATTGGTATTGATAATCCTCTAACTAACCCCAGAAAATCCTCTCTATTACTAACTAAATCAAGATTTCCAGTCACAAAAGCCCCAGGAGCAAATCTTCCTCCCGATTCTTGGGTATTTTCCCATTTATCGTGGATAAAACTTGGAGTTAGTTTCTGGGCATCGACGTAAACGTGACGACGATACATGAACTTTAAAAAGGATGGTAACGTGTTGAGCTTGTACAGAATTTGACCAATAATCGGTAATCTTACTGTCTCCTTAACCAAATTCCGCACCATTCCATTTACACCCATCACAGCTAAGGGACCTCGCCAGGTTGGTGCTACCAAAACTATACGTGAAAATATTGATTGGTACTTATTGGCTAACCATAAAACATAGGTTGCACTGTGACCTGCAGCTATTACTGTAATAGGCTTTCTTTCAAAAGTGGTTAAGACAAAATCTTCTATAAAATTCCTGTATAAAGTAGGACCGTAATCGGCTCTAGGTCGTCCTGAATCACCAAACCCGGGAAAATCAACTGCGATCGCTTTATATTGAGAAGAAAGTCGCCGAGCAATTCCACTCATTTCCGAACGCATGGAAACGGTGCTGAAAGCTGGTAGAAGCAATAAAGGGGAACCTTGACCTAAAGATTCATAAACTATGGGAAAATCTTGGTCTTCTGTGTTCCATAAAAATTGCTCTACTACTCCACCAATCCCAGCAGTAGAGGTAGATGAAAAATCTGTTGTCATTCAAATAGATTCCCTAATTAAAAGTTAAACATCTGTATCTTCAAGCATTGGTATGTTGCATACTTTATCTTTTAAGTACGATTTATTCTACCTTTGCTTGTAATTTACAGGAATGGCCGCAACTGGCACATTTTCTTTGTAGGGTGCTGTGACACTATGCTTCGTTTTTAACCCAATAATAAGGTTTTCCTGTCACGCACCAACCAGGATCTTGTGACAATTGCGGCCATTCCTGATTTAATTAGATACAGATTCTTGAGATAAGAGTGCCTTCTTTTGCATAGTTTTAAAAATGTTATAGAAACCATTAGCGCGGGAAGGGGTTAAACTGACATTTAAACCAGTTTCTTGAATAAAATCTGGAGTAAGTTGAACAATTTCAGTAGGCGTTAATCCGTTTAAACCTTCAATTAAAAGCGCTACTAAGCCTTTCGTTAATTGTGAATCTGAGTCACCTTGAAAAGTTACTTTGTCATTATCTAAAGCAGCGGTGACGAAAACCTGAGAAACGCAACCGGGAACCTTATTCTCAGGAATTTTATCAGATGCTGGGAATTCAGAGAGTTTTTGGCCGTACCAAATTAACTGTTCGTAGCGTCGCTTAGGATCGGAAGCACGTTTGAAGCGTTGGACAATTTTAGCAAGAGCCGGCGGTAAAGAATCTGGAGAGGAAGACATTTAACGGAGGAATAATAGAGGCTATCACTTCGAGTGTAGATGATTTGAGAGCCAAAGCGGCAACTGTGAGTATTGCAATCGCCAATAAAAAAAGTAGAGTTAACTTTCCGATGTTACTTCTACTTTTCATTTTACAAAAAATCTGAATATATTTTTGATGAATGCCGAGAATTTATTAAACTCCCATCGGGGGTAAACCGCGTATTTGTCGCAAATCATTTAAACAAGCTGGGCAATCGCAACCGAACAAAGTAACAGAAGCATCGCTTTCTTCATCGGTAAATTCCAATTCAGGTAATTCGCCAGGACGTAAACCTCTTTGTCTATTGATGCCGCCACCCCCTGTATTATTACGTAGGCGAGTACAACCAAGCTTAGGAGTTGCTACAGAGACTGTAGTAGTTTTTCGTCCACAGGAAAAGCCAGTGGGAGTAGAATTAACCGTTTCGTTCGCCCTAGCTGGTTGAGTCAAAACCGCCATGGACACCATAGACGTGAATAATACAGGACTAGAAAGTAAAGTAAGAAAGAATTTTTTGTTCATTAATCTGAGAACCGTTGTAACTAGCGAAGCTCTACGGCTTTAATTTTTTCACGTTTATTGGTAGTAGCTCAGTAAATTTTATACAATATTGACCGTATCTACCATATGACGCAAAAATAGCCGTTTTTAATAGGGAAAGACAAGGTAAAAATACGTTATAACCTTCAACCTTCATAACTGCTTCACCCTGAATAGTGTTTTTACCTGTTAGCAGCACAATTGGAAGTGGAAGCATTTTACCGAGATATCGCACCACCAATAATTATAAAAGACGAGTTGAGGTTGATAGCAAGTTTAAGCTATGGACTGCCTTTATATTGGTCAAGTTCCCTACCAATTAGGAAAGAGATGGGGGGATGGGGAGATGGGGGGAATGGGAGTTATTTGATTTTAGATTGAGAATAAAGAGTTCGGAGTTATTTTAAATTAGGACTCACCCACGAATAACGTAATAATAGTCATTGCGATGTATGTTGCAATCACAAAGGATTGAAAATTGGTAACGAGTGTGTAAGTTGTGTATATAAAACTGCTAAATCTGTAGAAGAATTAGAAGTTTTCTCCCTCTCTCCACCTCTACACCAACTACACCAAAAGAGTCTACAATTCCATAGAGGAATGAAAGGAAAAAAAATTAAGAGAAATAA
>JBHJJJ010000091.1:0-21452 GCA_050042755.1 Rivularia sp. (in: cyanobacteria) | reverse complement strand
CCTAACTCCTAACTCCTAACTCCTAACTCCTAACTCCTAACTCAATTGAATTAACTTATGATACCTAATGGCGATAAAATTTTTCTTTTGACTAATAAAAAGCCTTTAGCCGTTTGGTTTTTGATTGGTATAAATATTGCTTTACTCTTATGGCAAATAAAACTAGAAATTAGTGGTGAATTAGCAACTTTTGTCAATACTTGGGGTTTGATTCCCGAACAAATTAGTACGGCTTTTAGTAATGCGATCGCAGGAAATCCGGCAGCTTGGTTAATTGTTTTTTGGCGTTGTTTGTCGATATTTTCAGCAATGTTTCTTCATGGTAGTTATAGCCAAATTCTCGGGAATTTAATATTTTTGTGGGTTTTTGGCAATACTTTGGAAAAAATTATCGGTAGCAGCCATTTTTTATTATTTTATCTATTTTGCGGCTTTTTGACTGGGATAGCGCAAATTTTCACAGAGCCGAGTTTGACAGTACCTTTGATTGGTGCGAATGGTGCGATCGCTTCTGTTTTAGGGGCATATATTTATAAGTTTCCCAAAGTTAAAATTGACTCAATTCTACCGTTGGTAATTTTATATATCCCTATTGAATTACCGGCTTTTTTCTATTTATTTTGGTGGTTTGTACAACAGTTATTGTACGGTATTGGTAGTTTAAATATTCCCGGTGGTGTGAATCCAATTGGTGGTGGTTTTTTAGCCCAGGGTGTGGGTTTATTGATTGGTGCAGCTTGGATGCTCATAATGAGGATATAAGAAATCCCCTATAGTAATTTACAATATCATGTCCGGTTAAACACTTATCATATCTGTAGAGGCTGGGTTATGAGTTATGAGTAATAAGTCATAATTAAACGGATTTTTCAGAATGTTGATTTGTTTCTGGAAAACGGTGCAGCTTGTAGATTAAAAAAGCGCTAAGTTATATTTTTTTAACACATATTTATACTATTTCGTTATAAAGATGTGCTTAATTTAGTCCACTTCTGTGGGCTTTGTAAGTATAGCTCCAGCCTTCGCCGGCACAGAGTGATTTAGGGCAGCCTCCGCCCAGAATTGGTTTTATCATTAAAATCTTTGTCACCATCTTTAGGAAGATTTATCTCTATAAATAATTGTTAAGAGTTTATATCTTCCGACAGAAACAATTTTTTTTGTCAATCGCTAAATTAGAAACAAGAAACAAATTCAACCTCAATAATAATATGGAAACTCCAACAAAAACAGATTTACCACCAGTAGCACCAGCATATAACGGTAAAGATCGCAATTCTTTTCTTTTTGGTTTTACTCCCCAAGCTGAATTGTGGAATGGACGTTTAGCAATGATTGGTTTTCTTGCTTATCTACTTTGGGATTTAGCTGGATACAGTGTAGTCCGCGATATATTCCACTTTGTTGGATATTAATATAAACGAAAACTAAAAATTAATCAATAAACGTAGAGACGTAGCATCGCTACGTCTTTTTAGAATTTACAGTTAACAAAATCAAGACCATAAATATAATAATCTTAAACAGAAAAAAACTAGTATAAGTCGGCGTAAATAAGGCAACCATTAAAAATGGCTGAAAAGCCGACGATTATCAAACTTATTACTTATTACTTCTTGCTTCTTACTTCTTACTAACGCCCAGCGGTACTAGTTTATATACTATAGTGATTTGAAAATGGTTAATTTACAATTTCCTCTTATGGGGTTGCTTTTAACAAACGAAACCAAAATCGAGAACCTTTACTTTCACGAGGTGTAAAACCGATTTCTCCTCCCCAACGCTCAATGGTGATTTTACAAAAATAAAGCCCTAATCCAGATTTACCCGATTTATTATTACCTTGAGTAAACTTTTGAAATAAACTATCGGCGATTTCTTCTGGTACACCGCTTCCTTCATCTTCTACACTGAAAAGAATATACTCTCCTTGCTGTTGTAAGTTTACAGTAACGGTAGACTCAGCCACACTATGACGATAAGCATTTTCGATTAAGTTTGCTAAAATCCGATCTAAACGTGATTTGTCGCCAACTACTCCCCAATCGGCGGTAGTGTCTATATCTTCACAGAGTTGTAAACGCATTTGGTTCAACACAAAAGTCGGCGATAGTAATTCAACAACATCACGGGCACATGCTAAAGCATCTGGTGCTATCTCAACATCATCAGTAAAACTTTCTAAGGATTCAACTTCAGCAGAAAATGCATTCAAAATTTCTCGAATCAGCATTTCTTGTTTGATAGTTTGCTTTCTACCGATTTCTAAACGTTCTTTACCTTTTTGAGTTAAATTTTCTAATTCTAACAAGGCCAAACAACAGTTAATACCGCTTAACTGTCCGGCTATATCATGTATGATACAGTGAATTAAAACTTCTTTTTTTTGATTTTCTTTAAGAATATGTTGATAATTGAGCTTATTTTCTCTAGCTTGCTGAATCAGGTTTTGTTTTTCTATATAAGCATCGCTCAAAAGTTCGATGGTTAATATTTTTTTCTGATTTGCAAACAGAGCCAAGGCTTCAAAATGATATTCTTTACCAGATAAGTCTAAATCACTCCATATTCCAGATTTTAAAGGTTTTTCATCGCTATTTAACCAATAAACTTCAGCATCAATCAAAAAGTTTTCTACAAAAGGAAACTCTTCGTGAGGAATTAATACTTCCATCTCTGGTTTCAAAGTTATACGACAAAATCGCCTTACCCATTTTGGTATATTTCCGACAATTTTGAATTTACCTACATCAAGCCGTTCTAAAACTAAAATGTCTAAAGCTGCAAAAACTTCTGCTGTTATAGATTCACTCATAATTCAACAGTAGTCTGATTGATATTTATTAAATATTTATGACTATTTTAATAGTACTATTATTTGCGCTGCATTAAACGAGAAGAGTTAATTTCCTGTTGAACTTTAAATATTTGCATTTCATCCCAAGTTGCATCCAACAATAATATCCAATCTCCTTCTCTATCGGGTAATAAATGTATATCAGCACACATTCCATTAGTCGTTTTGACACAGGGTAGAAACAATGGCACATCATCAAGTGGTAAAAGCCCTTCCAGAAAGATGATTTGTTGACTAGCATCGTCACCTTGTTGTAAATTATCTATTCCATATGTTGTTAACTTACCACCCCAATTAGATAGACATCCATCTTTATCTACAAAAAGATATGCGAGAGAAAGATTTTCTCTCATAAATTTTATCAGATAATCACTTATAGGGAATGGGATATCCATACATTCATCCCTCGAGTATTTTGGACGCAAGTGTATGAAAAATTTCTTCTACATTCAATCCAGTTTTTGCACTCGTTTTAATTACAGTCCAACCTTTTTCTTCAACAGCTTCAATCATTGCCAAATCCAACTCCCATTCATCTTCTAAATCCGACTTATTTAACACCAAAATGAAAGGTACTTTACCTACAGTCTCTTCTACTCGTTTTTGTAAATCAAAAGCCGTTTGTAAAGTACTTTTTCTGGTTCCATCCACAACTAATAAATAACCAGATGAACCTCTTAGATAAGAAGTTCTTAATTTCTGAAATTCATCTTCTCCATATAAATCCCATAAAATCAGATTTAATTCTTGTTCTTGTACTTCTAGTATTTTTTTATCAATTTTTACCCCTACGGTGGTTTGATATTTTTCCGAAAATATGCTGTAAACAAATTTAGCGACCAAACTTGTTTTACCAGTAGCAAATGCACCAACCATACAGATTTTTTTCTGAAGCATGTAGCTTTATACACCTATTTAGCAACGTCGTCTATCATAACTTTGAACGAGACTCTACGATTAAACTTTTTATCTTCCTCAGTTGATTCTGGCCGTAAAATCTTCTTAGAACCAAATGCTTTAGTAATGAAGTTATTTCGATCGATGCCACGGGATGTCAGATAGATGAGAATTTGGTTCGCACGGGCTTTAGAAAGTTTAATATTAGCATCTTCGATTCCAGTAGTATCTGTATGCCCCGAAATTTGAATTAATACATCCTTTTCTAAAGAATTACTAGCGTCAATTAGATTTTCTATTTTTGAGACTAATTTTGATAGTTTTTCTGTTTCACCAGGTAAAAATAGGGTTGTATCATTTTCAAAAAGTATTCTTACTTCTTCAATTTCTATTTTATAAATATTAAGTTGTTCAATATCTAAATCCTTTAGTTGTCGATCTTCATATTTAGTTATACCCAAAACAGATAATAATTGTTCTTGTTCTCTTGCGGAAAAAATCCATTCACGAGGTGCGGAACCTGTGGCATTCAAAACGCCTTTATTATCAAATTTAAAGGTAACTGTGTTAGGCTTTTGTAGTAATTTTGCAGCCCTTTTTACAAGAATCTCTTCTTCTAAAGATATAAAAGGCTTCCACTGATGAACAACTGCTTTTTCGTTGATATTAGCTTTTCTCATTAGCTTATTTGGTTCAATTGCTAATGGATCTCGCATACCTTCAATCAAATATTTACCATTTTTTCTCCCTGTTTTATTTACTATAATTCCAGGTTGTTCTGACAAACTGTTGACATAAGTATTCCAGCTTTTATTATCTCTAATTGCCAAAAATCCCCAAACACCTAATACCATCGCTAGTATACCTAGAGAAATACCTGCATAAATATATTTGCTTTTCGTCGGTTTTTCATAATGAGATTCTAGACAAGCTTTTAAATAGGGTTTACTGGCTACAAAAGGCTCTGTATCTCCAGAAAAATCACTAATTTCTTTACCTAATTTCAAATGTATTTTTTCTATGGTATTCTGAAATACAAACCTTAATTCTTCTGGGGCATTTCCTCGAATAATACCTGCCAAAACACAACTTGGCCCTTCTTCAATCCAAATAGTAAGTTCGCCAAATTGTAAAGTATGCAGCCCCTCCTGTTTCGGCACATTAAACGAGTCTCTCACAAAATCTTGAATCGCAGTCAACATCGCTGAAACCAAAGATGGGTCTTGAGCCGTACATGAAGCTGCTACAATATGTTGCAGCATCAATCCGCTATGTTTGTGAATCAGAAATACCTGTTCCACACGGTAAATCATCGTGCGCAACAGCACAACTTCGGCAAAAGATTTTCCCGTTTGTCGTGCTTCAATTCTCCACTTCCAGCTTTGCGGTGAAATGCTGTGTTCCAAAGCATAGTTAAATGACTGTAACATCTCATCCAAAGCACTGGCGATCGCTTTTCGGGTAGCGGGAGCAATAATCGGAAAAAGCGCTTGGGAAAGTATGTTAATATCTTGATTTACAGAAGACTCAATAGCTTGTTCAACTGTAGGTACCATCGCTTCAGATAGCTGTTTATCTTGCATTGTTCGCAAAACAACCGCCTCCGGAAGCATACTACTGATATCTTCAGCATCAACTTGAGGATTATCTAGTTTTTGGTAAAACCTATGAAGTTTCTCTTCCTCGATTCCTAAAAGCAAACTCCGCAATTGAGTTAATTCACCTGTAAGTGGTTGTATAGAATCTTCTATTGAGGAAACTTCATTCAAATCGCTTAATTTATTATTCTCTTTAATATAATTATTATTTAATGACTCTTCTGCTAATCGATTCCTGTTCGAGTTGCTCATTCGCAATATTTATAAGTAAACTTAAATAATAAAGCCATTCATTGATTATAATGAATGACTTTTACAACAAATTCATTGAGAATTTAACCGCAATGCTAACTCCGAAAATAAAGCCGACAATTGAGAACGATCGGTTTTTTCACTCTTGAGTTCGTCAGTTTCTCGCTGTAGTAAACCTAAAATCTCTTCATACTTTTGTCGAATATCATCCTGTAAGCTTTGAGATTGACTGAAAATTGAAGAGCGTAATTCCCGCTGGATTTTACTTGCTTCTTCATCAATTTCAGCTATTTTTGTCTCTAAGGATTCAGCAAACTTCCTCTGTTCTTCACTAATCGCTCTCACCGCTTTATCGCGCTTTAATTGCTCGTTTTTTGCTCGCTCGCTCAAAGAATTTGCTTCTTCTCTAATATAATTTTCTAAAGTATCTAATCGCTGCCTCGTTTCATTTCTTAAATCCGCACATTCTTTAATTAAACGCTCTTCCAAACGAGAAAACTTTTTATCTAACTCTCGCATTTGAGAGCCAACTAAAATATCTCTTACCTTATTTAAGCTATTACCTTCAGGAATCTGAGATTTACCATTCCCTAGAGGTTTATCGATATCTTTACTTGATACCATTTGCCCAGCTTCCAACGAAATGTTATTATTTTGCTCTTCCAACGGCTTCATACTTCCTTATAATCCTAATAAAATCTTTGCATTCCTTTAACAAGCCATGTAGTTTAAATTACACTATATACCGGAAAATTGTATTGCCTTACACCTTAATTCATAGTTAAAAGATTAACTATTCAGTAATCTAGCATCATCAAATTAACAAGCAAAAATCATCCTCCTTAAGATTGACATTGTATTATATATTATAAATAATTATGCGATAATATAAGTGTTATTAACTACCTAATTAAAGTTTAATTTATATTTTTGATTTGCATCTCTTTTTTCTCAACTATTATCAACTAATAGAAAATATCTCATATTTTATAACTTAGGTAAATAAGAATAATATATATCTATAATAAAAAAATATTTTTTTACTATTTCTGGCAATTTAATAGCAAATAATCAACGATTCTTTGTAGCAAAAACCTTGCAGCATCAGAGATGATTTGTAAGTAAGTTTACTGAAATGCACCGAACCGTATAAACCACGACGGATTCCAAATATACGCAATAAAACTACATTAGTTAACTTGATTTTTATTGCTGAGTGATGAAAACAGATCAAAAAATATTAATGCGATCGAGCGAGTAAAGGTAAAATGTATAAAATCCCCTCACCTATGGTTCCAAGTACCATGGAAACCGTGAGGAATCACTCCAGGTAAACTTAATTTACAAACAGGTTCTTTATTTAATCTATTGGCATCAAATATCCATACTTCGCTGCGATCGCAATTACCATTGTAGACAACCGTTAAAATCCAACTTAGTGCGTAAATTGGTTCGGAAGGATAACAGTTTTCGCCAAAGCTTGCTTCGATAATAGTATTAGTTTGATGGTCAAAGCAAGCGATACTATTTAATATTTCTTTACTAATATCCGTACCTTCCCTAACTGTAGAAAGATAGGTATATCGAGAATATTTTCCGAGATTTTGCGGTGGTACGATCGGAAATTCGCAGTGTCTATCAAATAATGTTTCTATATTATTTAATTTACCAGTTTGCGGATTTAAAGTTACTCGCCTTAAGCTACTTTTAGCAGTAGTATGAGTTTCACCCGTAGGAACTTCCTTAAGATATTGATTGGTTTGATAATCTTTATAACTGGCAATATCCACAATTACAGCGCCGCTATTATCTACATAACCATTCGCAAAATGCCATTGATACCAAGCTTCTGTCTCACCACGACTTACAATATTTAAAGTCTCACGATCGATAACTATAATTTGAGTGCCTTTACTTGGTTGCCATTCTAAAGAATCGCTAAAGCAACCCAATCCAATTGCTGGCATAAATAAATCTAACCGCACTGGGGGAATAAAAAAGATTAAATATCCCCCCGCTAATACAAAATCATGTACTAAAGGTACGCCATCGAGTCGATGTGCTACTTTCCGTACAATCTTTCCCGTAGCATCGCTTTTATAAATATTAAGTATTGAGTTTACTCCAACTGAGATTCCAAAATTAAAAATTTCCCCTGTATGAGAGTCAATTTTCGGATGTGCGGAATACCCTAACCCAGCATCCAATCCTTGCAAATCATCTTTTCCTAAAGTCTCGAGACTTTGTAAATCCAGTGCGTGGGGGTTATCACCTTCCCATAACGCCAAAAGTTTATCGGGTAGCGCCAACACCGAAGTATTCGCCGCATTTTTAATTGGTTTCAACCACTGATTCCAAATTGCTCCCGGTGCTGTCATGCCATAATTACCATAAAGCAATTTACCGGCGCTGGCTTCTTCTTTAAATCCCTCTGTTTGCACGTAACGGTAAACAGCTGATGCATTACCCCCCTTCACCTCCCCTTCATCGCTGGGGAGATTTGAATTAAAATGCACCGCAAGAATTGCACCATCTCCATCAAACCAGTGTCCCACAGAAATACCGCCACGCTCTAATCTTCCCGGACCGTTGCGGTAAAGGGTACCATTTAAACTTGCAGGTATTTCACCCTCAATTACTGATAGTGGCGTTAGAGGAAATTCTGTTGCTGGTTTTTGTAAAGCTTTTGCCCAAGCTTTTTGAGTTGATTTTTGGTGAATTGTTTGCATTTTTAAATTGTTTTGTGCCTATTAAAGTTCTTTTGGTGTCAATAATACGTATTTATACCACGATTTTAATATTTATTTATTATTAATAATATAAAGCTAAAATCAGTTGAAATATGGCTCTCTTATACAACTTCATCAACCAGAAAATCCACCAAGCAATAATTTGTAATTAGCATAAAATCGCGATAATTCACGACATCTGCGAGGTGTTTTTGCATACTTATTGTCTTTTGAGAGAGTTTCAAGATGGTGTGTAATTTAACAAACTTTTAATTTTTTTCTGCGGTTTTATACAGCTACCATAAGATATTGTAGCGGTGGATACTTTTTGATTGTGATCTTAGTCACGCTATACACCTATTAATCCTTGAAAACAATAAATTAGGATAATCATGACGTTATACCAAGTGGAAAATCAATGGGGTGGCTCCCAAGCTCCTTGGCATGAAGGTGGTAACTGGGTTATTGGTGGCCGCTCTAACCAGAATGTTGTCGCCATCGATGTGAAGTCTGACAATGGCGGACAAACCCTCAATGGCACCATGACTTATGCTGGTGAAGGCCCCATTGGCTTTCGTGCTACCCGCTCTGGCAGTAATAATTATACCGTTGAAAATCAGTGGGGAGGCTCCCAAGCTCCTTGGCATGAAGGTGGTAACTGGGTACTCGGTTACCGTGCTAACCAGAATGTGGTTGAAATCAACATCAAATCTGATGACGGTGGCAAAACCCTAAATGGCACCATGACTTATGCAGGGGAAGGCCCCATTGGCTTCAAGGGCACTATGGCTGATGGTGGTGCCTATACCGTAGAGAATCAGTGGGGAGGCTCTCAAGCTCCTTGGAATAAGGCCGGCACCTGGGCTTTGGGTTCTCGCGATCGCCAAAATGTGGTTGCTGTCGAGCTCCAATCCAATGACGGCGGTGAGACTTTGAATGGTACTATGACTTACAGTGGCGAAGGTGCCATTGGCTGTAAAGCAACTTTGTCAGGCAGCAACAACTATAAGGTTGAAAATCAGTGGGGAGGTTCCCAAGCTCCGTGGCATCCCGGGGGTATGTGGATCGTTGGTTATCGCGAAAACCAAAATGTGGTTGCACTCAACGTCAAATCTGATGATGGCGGCAAAAGTTTGCAAGGCACCATGACTTATGCTGGTGAAGGTCCCATTGGCTTCAAGGGAGCACTGAATTAATATCGCGATCGTTTATCTCAACGCCTCCTTTGCTCCTAAACGTTGAGATGAATGCCAGATCCAAATTTACTTTGAGCGATCGCACAAACAAAAAAACCTCGGGTCTCAATCCGAGGTCTATTAAAGAAAACCAAATGTCTACAAGTAATAGAAATATTTAAAATTTCAAATTAAGGTACATCAAAGTCATATAAGCTCAGACTTTGTGAACTAATGTAAACAATTCTAATGAAATCATTACAAAATGTCAATCAGGCTTGACACTGATTTGTTATGTATAGATATGGCAAAAAAGCCTGAGTAAATTACTTATCTTATATGAGAAAGTAATACCAATTCGCAATTGAAAAGTAGAAGTAATTTCGGGCTAAGTGATAACAGATAAGTGTTCGCTCTCGTTTCTTTTGATTTCTTCTATTACAGTTGCAGCCTCGGCAGGAATTTCTCTAACTAAACGAAATGGAAATTCTTCAGTTGAAGCATATTGAGCGTAATCTGGTGTCAGAAAAACTTCATATTTACTAGCTTCTGGAGTCATTTGAGCAGCAAAGGCTAAAACAATCGCTTTCACAAATTTACGAATATCAGCAGCTTGCGAGCCGATTACTTCACCACCAGTCAAAGGGGTATTGAGTTTTCCTTCCTGATTTATGGTGACGCTAGGATCTTTTACGCTTAAATGGGTAGCTCCAATTACACCAACTAGCAATTTGGGAGATGGAATTTTGCGGAAGCCGATGATTTGTTCGGTTAAAGCGGGGGTGGTTTTATCGGCGGAGCTAGCTAAAACCAGAGTGGGAACTTCTACGGATTCCAAACCTGTTTCACCAAACATTAAAGAACTCGTGGGATTCAAAGCAACTATACTCTTTACTCTTTTATCGCGTAATTGATAGCTCTTTTCTGGTAACTCCTGGGCTACGCGCTGGATACCTTCTCCAAAGCTTAAACTCGCTAAGTTCTCTTTACAGCGCCTCTTGATGCTTTGTGGTTGTAAACGCGCTCCGGCTGTTAATAAAGCCGTGCCACCACCAAATGAGTACCCCACCACCATCACTTTATTGGTTGCGAGTTTACCTTCTAGAGGATTATCTAATGTTTTATTGAGCTTTTCTAACTCATCTATAACAAAACTGATATCTTGAGGACGTTGCAAAAACTCTTGCGGTTCTAAAAGTCTAGTTTTACCTTCAATTGCGGCGCTGCTATTGGCTTCGTTACTACCAGGATGTTCCACAGCAGCCACTACAAAACCATAAGATGCTAGATGTGAAGCTAAGTAACGTAACTCGGTACGCTTTGAACCCAAGCCGTGAGTAAATACGATAACTGGCTTTTCACTACTTGCAGCATTGGAATAATATATATCGACGGGAAGATTTCGATTTCGTTTTCGATCAAATAAGTTTAATATGAGTTCTTCAACTTTACCCTCAGACGGTTGAGTCGCGTCCATTGGTAATGAAAGTTGAGTCTCTCTGCTCGCAAGTTGAGGTGCGATGGCACTCATAAACTGTTGAGTTTGCCAAAATGCTGTATTTAAATTTTTGAATACTTTAAATGCTTGAGATAAATCAATGTCTAAATCTTTGTTCCGATAAGCAGCAATAACACAGAGCAACGAAAATCCTTTGGGTTCCCTAGCGCTCAATATTAAACTTTCTCTGAGTGCTTGTGTTCCCCCATCGTCTTGTTGATGTATTACCGTTGTTAATTTTTCCAGAATTGTCGTACCAATTTGAGTATTAAGTAAATTCCTCATAGTCGCAACATTAATCGGAATTTTTGCTTTTAACGCCCCTAAAATCAAATCTCGTTGTGATTCTGATAATTGATTCGTGTAAGATTTGAATCGATGGGGGAAAATACCTGTTTGTGCTATTTTTTCTAATTCGGCAATCGATATAGACTCCGCAAACAAACCGTAACGCACTACCACGGTTTCCACTGTCTGTAAGGGTTTAGTTTTCAACTGTCCAATCATCTACTTATCAATCAATTTACAACTTTCTTTAAACTTCTCCAACTATATTTCATTTATATGTGTATTTTTTGATATTTGCTTACGCAATAATACGCAAATAATACTTCATTAGTATCTAGTTAGAGTTTAGTTTTAGCTTATTTACTCTATTTATGACAACAATATAAAAAGGCTCCATTCTGGGAAATAACAATAGACAAAAATCACAAATTCTTGTTCCCCCCACCTCAAACAGGAACTTGCGAGCAAAAGTTAATCTTCCTTACCATTGACATTTAAGTGAATGCTTAACTAATATAGTTAAGTAATTGCTTAAATCTAAATTGAGTAGTTTCACCCATTTATTTATGAATAAACTTATAAATCTATTCTTTGGTGAGTTAATAAGCGATCGATTCAGAAGTTGAAATGAGTAGACAATCGGCCAGTGCAGATGTTTTTCAAGTAATTGCAGATCCAACGCGAAGGGCGATATTGGATTTATTAAGTACTGGCGAACAGCCTGTCAAGCAATTAGCTGAACCCTTTGCCATGAGTTTACCGGCGATTTCTCAGCATCTACAAATATTGTGCGAAGCTGGCTTAGTAGAAATGCGTAAATCAGGTCGTCAGCGTTTGTATAAGCTGAAGCCAGAGCCATTAAAACAAGTATCAAATTGGGTTGCCAACTACGAGCAATTTTGGCAAAAGAAACTTGATGCCCTAAGGGATTATTTGGAGGAAGATTCATGTTAGGAAGGTTAAATAAAGAAGTATTTTATCCCCATTCACCCGAACGACTTTGGCAGGGAGCCCTTGACAGCCGCGCATTAGCTGCATGGTTGATGGAAAACGATTTTGAGCCGCGAGTAGGGTGTAAATTTTGTTTTTACGATCGCACTTTACCGGGGATAGATACGAGTATAAGGTGTGAAGTAATCGAAATTGATGAACCAAAGCGTCTGGTGTATAGGTGGCAAGATTGCATGATGAGTCAGCCATCTATCGTTACTTGGACATTAAAAGCTGTTGAAGGGGGAACCCAGTTGCGTTTGCAACATCGAATTCGGGAAACTGCTTTTACCAATGGGAGAGTGCCAGTATATTCTCAAGGTTTACAACCTGGATACATCAAACCATCCGGTAGTTTTATTCTCGCATCTTATTTAAACGGTGGATGGGAAGAAAAACTTTGCAACAAAATACCCCAAGCCTTAATTAGCTGAAGCTTTGATAAAAAAGCCCCTCTTTGTAAGGGGGGTTGGGGGGATCTTAAGTCTTAAATAACAAAGCTCTATTTATACAAATGTCTCAACAAAAATTCATCGATAGCAACAGCCAACAGTGGGAAAAACTCCCCTCTTTTCCGGGTGTAGAAATATTTCCCCTAGCTCAACCTGTTTCTCAAGACTCAATTCATAAACTACCTATGACTGCTGGTACAGAAATTCCGGTTAATTTTCATCCTTTTGCAAGCAGCAATTACTCTTAACTTACAACAAGATATAGCTGAACTTCAAAGATTTGTATTGAATAAATAGAGGGCAAAGTGAATGAAAATTCTGATTATCGGCGGAACTAATGATAGATATTAATTAACGGGTTTTTGAGCTTGCTTTTGGTCGATAGCATAGTCAAAACCAATAAGTTCGGAAAGTTGTTTGCGTAAATTTTCATCTGGATAAAGTATAGGGTTTACCTCATTTCTGACATACTGATTAGCGTTTTCTATCATATTTATAGCTTCATTTTCAGAAATTTTATTTTCTTGATAATCTGCTATTACTTTCTGAACCAATTGATTGTATTCTTCTTGATTATTGATGGCAAACTTATCCTCAGACTGAGTATCTACTTCGTTACTCGAAGAATTATCGGCAATTGCGGGTATATTTTGAATTGTATCCAAGCTTAGAGGGTGTTTAGAAATAAAATATATATGATAAATTAAAAACTTTTTACTCAAAGAACGTTGCTAATAATTGCCGCACCCGAAGGCAGGAGTTGTTTAGCTGAAGCTTCCTAAAAACAAGGCAGTCACTCTCGGAAAATTTTAACGGTTTTTTATGGGTAATCCAGTATAAAAATTAGCACTTAACCAACCCCTTCTAACCTAGATAAAGGTGGGGAATGAGGAGTAGAGAAGAGATTTGCTTTCTTACTCCTATTTCCCAAATCCTTTGCAATAAAGGGGTTAGTAGTAGTTACAAGTATGTTCTTTACTCAGTAGCCTTATTAAGCCGACGTTGAACTTCTTTTATTGCTGTATATGCATTCACCAAACCATTGCCAAAGAAGTATTGCTCAACAGAAACTTCAGGGGGAACTTTACCCGATAACACTAGAACTTTGTACAACTCTTTTTCTGCATCAGAGACAGTAAGTCCATCATAAAAAGCTGTCTGTTTGAGGATGGAAATAATCTGTTCTCGGCTTAAAAGTCGTTGTGGATCTTCTCCTTTCATTAGCGCTATAACTCCCGCTACAACTGGAGAAGCGAAGGAAGTTCCTTCCACTCGGATATATTTACCTATAGTATCGAGGTTTGTACCCCAAGGAGTTTTTGGTTTAAGGTTAATTCCTTGCCAAAACTCATCTATGCCCGTACCTCCAGTAGTCAAAATCCCACCCCGAAACTCACTACCGCCAGCATTCTCTCCACCGGGAGCTACCACTGTTAAACCCTTACCAAAGTTACTGTAAGGTGCGCGATTTCCCTTAATGTTAATCCCACCAACTGCAATCACTCCCTTAATCGCAGCAGGAAAACTAACTTCCAAATTAGTGTCATTTCCAGCAGCAGCAACGATGGCTAAATTGGGCTTTTTGCGATGGGCGCGGATAATCGCATTTTTAATCTCTGAACTTGGTAAATAACCACCCAAGCTGATATTGATGATATCTGCACCTCTAGCCACGGCATAGTCTATTCCTTCTACAACGTGAGAGAAACTGCACCCTAATTTACACACGCTAACAGGTAAAATTTTTGCCTTGGGAGCCACTCCAGCTATTCCCCATGGATCTTGGGAGCCTGCAGCTATTATCCCACTTACCCAAGTACCGTGAAACAGGCTAGCTATGTCCATGCGCATCTTGTTACGCAATGTTTGAGCAACTTTTTCTCTAGTATAGAAACGATTCTTGTTCTTTATACTTAAGGCATAATATTTGTATTTTTCTAGCAGTGCATCGTCAGATAAACTAAAAGTATCTTGAAATATGGGACGCAGTTTAACAAGTTCCTTTTCACTTATACGAGTATCTGCATCGTCATTAACAAAATCCCAACCGTGCTTTTCATCTTTGAGTTTGTCTTTTACATCGTCATCTACTTTGTAAATAGTATTAACTAAGTCTGGATGATTCCACTGAATAAAATCATCTAAAACTGCAACCAAAACTCCTTTACCAGCTCTAGAATTTTGCCAAGCCTCTGCAGCGCGAATGTCAGTACGCGGTAAGGACAAATCAGACTTTTCATATAAACGTTCCCTCAAACATTTATCTACATCCGAGGCAAACTTAGTCAAACAAACTCTTAAAGGATTACTGTTGAGATGCCATTGTTGGGGAAGTAGATTTGTTTGAAAACCATTTTTTTTTTCAACTTGCTTGAGCGAGAGTTCATTTATCAGGCTTTTCGACTTTCTATTAAAATCAGTATTCCGTAACTGAATAAAATTGGGTGTGGCTGATTTTACTCCTTTTGATTGATGAAGTTGATTCGCAACTTTGAGAATACCTGTTCCCGATGCAGTTTTGGATTTAACTACATAGCGATTTGTACTGAAGCGTAGAGGGCGGATAATTTCTAAATTGTGCTGCTGTAAAATTACCTGTTTCTTAGCTAGGGAAAGTTGCTCGTCAAAACTGACAAGAATCTCGTTTGGCAGTATTATTTCTTCTGTATATTCGCGCCTAGAAAGTACGGGTAAAGTACCATCCACATAAGCTTTTTGATTTAAACGCAAATGCATTATGGCCGAATTATCCCTATCGGAACCTAATTTCATCAACGCATGATGCTTGCCCAAAGGCTCAACTTCTAGCTTTAATGCGTTTTGATTGCGACGAAAATCTTCTTGAAGTTTCAAATACAATGGTAAAGAATTACTTTGTGTAGCTTGTGGCTTAAAAGCAACAGCAATAATATCATTTCGTTGTTTCAGAGGAATTTTTTGACCGTCATAAGTATAAAATAGTTCGCTTTGTTCTTCTGACTGTTTTAGAATTAGAGTTTCCGCTCTCAAATGATAAACGCCTGTTAGCACCCATAAACCGCTCGTCAAGAGAATACCGGACAACAAACGCTTCATGGTACGGGTACCTCGCAGATGGGGTTTTAATTTCAAGGGTAAAGAAATAAAAAATACTTATATTTAAAAGATAACCTATGTACCGAGATAATGTCTGCTGCAAAAAATACAACTTTTCTGATATTTTATTTGATTCGATTGATAGATAATCGGGGTATTTTTAACAACTTATCAATTAAAGACTTTTAAATCTAATAAAATCAAAATACAACGGTTTTTAAGATTTGATACATACAATATTATTAAAGGAAAATATAAAAATGAAGCGAACAAGCGAATTAGTTTTACCAAAAGGATGTATTTTCCGCAAAGCTACATCTAAAGATACTTCATCAATACGCTGGCTAGTATTTAAAGCAAAACTCGATCCGACTCAATTACGATGGCAGCAATTTTGGGTAATTGAATGTGACAATCATATAATAGCTTGCGGACAGTTACGTAATTTTATAGAAGCCCAAGAACTTGGTAGTTTAGTTGTGACAAAGAAATGGAGAAATCGCAGTTTAGGAATTGCGATCGCACAACATTTAATTGAACAAGCAACTCAACCATTGTATTTAGAATGTCTGGGTAAAAAATTAGTTAATTACTATACAAAACTTGGTTTTGTAACAATTGATTTTGAAGATTTACCACCATCTCTCAAAAGTAAATTTAAACTATCTCAATTAGGTAAAAAAATCATTGGAATTCCTGTGACTTTTATGAAACATGAAATCGGCTAGTACTCGAAGAAACCCTGTATTGCGGGGTGAAGTTACTCAGTAGTCAGTAGTGAATAGTAAAGATAGTACCAGGCAAAGTTTACTTGGTGGACTTACATTATATTTATTCCCCTCCCTGGAAGCGGAGAGGGGCTTGTAGGGTTACTGCGTTTCTAAACTACCGCTACCTTGCAACAAATCATTAGTAGCATTAACAATTAACTGTGCAGCACCAGTGAAAAAATCACGCTCAATATTTTCAGGAGTATCGCTTGGTTGGTGGTAATAAGAACTACGCAAATTTGCTGTATCAGTTACTAACAAAGCTCCTATTCCTTGAAGCCAAAATGGAGCATGATCACTACGTAAAACATCAGGTGTCAGCACGCCTTTGAGGGGAACTGGTAAAGTAAATACTGATGGTAATTTAGAATTATCTTTTACATTGACTTTTTGAAAAGTGTTAATTAATGGTAAATGTTCCGTATCGCCTACCACAGCTAAAAAATCACCTTTGTCACTGGTTGGAGTTATAGGAAAACCGGGGGGAGTTTTTTGACAACCGGGAGTATAGCAAGCATAACCTACCATATCCATTACAATTACACCGCGCAAATTTTTCAAACGTGCTGTGTTGTTTACAAAAGCGCGACTACCTAACAAACCAGCTTCTTCTTTGTCGAAAAAAGCTAATTGTAAAGTACGTGGAGTCTCTTGATAATTAAAAAGTCTAGCAATTTCCAACAATACAGCAACACCGCTAGCATTATCATCAGCACCAGGAGACTTCAAAACGGTATCGTAATGCGCTGCAAGCAAAATTGCTCCCGCTTCGCTATTACTTCCCGGTTTTTCTGCAAACACATTAACACCTCTTTGAAACTGTTCTGCATAAGGTTTCCAACCCAACTTTTTTAGTTTATTGATAATGTAATTGCGGGTACGTCTGCGTTCGGAAGCAGTAAAACGCTGAAAACTCAATTTTTCGACATCAGCAAATAATCTTTCTGAAGAAACTTGAGGATTTTTAATTTGTATTTTTGCTATTAGAGATTCTTCTTGAGGTGTAGTAGATTCTATTAGAATACTATTAATCACAGTCGTTTCTTCAGATTGATTAAAAAAAATATTACCGAATAATACCGTGACTGCAACACCTATTACCATCAATAGCAATAATCCGATAGATTTTTTCATAAATTAGTACTTAGTAACTAATTGATAATTGATAATTGATAATTGATAATTGATCATTGATAATTGATAATTGATAATTGTTAAAACCTTCCTTGATACTCAATGACAGCACGACTATCATCATCGAAATTAGTTGAACCACGAAGACGAATTTTGTCCTCCAATCGGTAATTGATACCCCATTGAAAGGGATCGTCTGCGGTTAAAATTTTCAGAGCAGAAACAGAAAATTTATCACTGATATCGACTCCTGCTTCTGCTGCTAACTCCACAGTTGAACTAGTTTTTCCAGTTGTGGGATTGTCGGAAATAATAGTTGGAAAGAATCGTAATTCATCCAAACCAAAAGCAGTGCCAATTTCGTCAAAAGCTGTTTTAAAATTGCCTAAAACAGCGGAACCTGCAATATTAAGTAGTCCTAAAGTAGAATTCCCTCCTTCTTCGCTATAAAATCCACCTCCTAATAAAGCCACAATTTCTGTTTCACTACGTGCGGGACTGCTTTTTAATTCCAGATTTTCATTAAGTTTGCTAGCAGAACCATTTACAGTTGCTTCTACACGAATTGTTTCTAAAGCTGCTAAACCTGTGGCATTTGGTCTACTAAAATCCGAACTTTGAATAACATCTAATACTTTAGCAAATAAACTGATATTTAAAACTGGATCGCGGGGTTGATTTTTTCTAAATGTGGCGGTGTTTTCTTCGCCACGAGCAAGATTAAACTGTGTCGTAAATAAGTTGACTCCTCCTTGTTTTAGTTTCAAAGTTCCTACTGGTATGGGATTGCTAAATGTACCGTTTACATCTAAGTTACCAGTAGCTTGCATGCTAATAATTGGTAGTCGTTCAATTTTGACTTTTTCACCGAGAGTTAATTTTAAATTATTAAAACTTCCTCTTGTATTTTCTTCTTTATTTATTTGTTTATTTGCTTTTACAGGTTTAATTTCCTTATCCCTAACCATCCCAGCAGAATTGGCATCATCTTCCGGTAGCAATACTAAACCGTTATTTAAATTGATATTACCGCTAATAATCGGATTTAGAGCAGCACCTTTAATAATTATGTCACCTCCAACACCACCTTGATAAAGTCCCTTGAGGCTTATTGCTAAATCTAAGCTTACAGAAAGCGGATTATTCACTTGAATTAATTTGTCGTCATATATGGGAATCTGTCCTTGTGCTAATATTTGACCTCGGTTAAAGTTTCCTTGAAGAGTTTCTACTACTATTGTGTCAAAATCAAATTGTATTTTTCCTGTTACATTTGTGAGCTTTTCTGGTAAACTTTGAGCAGAAAATATAGCATTATTTATATTCGCATTTCCATTTAAAATTGGTTCTTCTAGGGTTCCGCGTACTGTTAACTGGACTTCTCCTTCACCTTTTTCAAAGGTTGCTTGATTGGTGAATAAATTTAATACAGCTAATCCCTCATTTCTGACATTCACATCTAAATTAATTAGATCGCTTTGGGGAGCGACAGTTGCAAAGGGTAATTTATAGGGAATACTACCGTTAATATCAACTGGTTCAGCATCATTAACCATGACGTTACTAGCAAAATTCAAACGTCCGTTACTATAGCTGAAACTAGCTGCGGCTGATTCGATTCCTTTTTGGTTTAAAGTTCCATCAGTAATTCTGAATTCTCCTTTTGTTCTAGGATTATCAATACTGCCAGCTATTGCTGCTCTACCATTAATATTACCAGTCAAACCAATCGGTAAATTAACGAAGTTATTAATTACTTCCAGAGGGAAATTATTTATTCTTAAGGTACCAGATTGTTCCTCTCCACCAATCCTACCGCTAAAGCTAAAAAGTCTATTTGTTGATTCTATTCGCAATGGTATAAATGTTAAAATTCCGTTCTCAAAAGTACCGTTCGCAATCACTTGTTTTGCACTATAGGCGTTTGGATCGTCTTCGGTTCCCCAAGTAAAGTTTTGACCATTAATATCAAACTGCGTACTTAATCCTTTATCTTCGGTTGTATCTACACTCACTTCAGCATCGAAGGTTCCTGTTAAATCTACTAATTCCGGAAAAGGAAAAGCTTCGCGTCGCTTTTGTTTTTGTAATTCTAATAATGTTTTAATTTCTGAAAAGCGGTCTAATTGAATTGATAAAGATTGATTTGGTACACCGACTCCAGTGGTTTCTAGTTGACTCGCTTTACCAAAGGTAGGTTCTTCTAAACCGCGTTGGATATCTTGTAATTCATATATACTTAAGGCAGTTAAAACATCTTGAATTTTACCTTGTTTGACGTTCAATTTACCTCTAATTTCCGGTGCTACAGATATTTTATTTACACTGCCCGCAACTATATAACTACTTTTACCTTTGACAAATTCACCTTGATCGATAGTAAAATTATCATCATTGTAGCGGAAATTTGCAACTAAATTATCGCCTTTTAAACGTCCAATTTCTGGATTTTCAACCGCAATATTTCCCGAAGCTGTCGCAAAGTTTTTTTGATTAACTTGTATATTTCCAGTAAATTCTCCAGCGATTTTACCAGAACCAAGATAACGATTAACTGGTAAAGGCAATTTTAATAACTGTAAAGGAAATTTATTTATATTCAGTGCTAAAATATCCCCTTGTGATTGACCGGAAGCGAATGCTTCACCACGTTTAACTAGAAAATATTCTGGTCGATTATTCCCATTTAAATTAACTGCAATTTGGTCTTCTTTACCCTTCATATCTAACTGTAAACCGCTTCCTTGCTGCGATTGAACGTTTCCAGCTAAAACTGGTTCAAAGACTACATCATTAATTACGAAATCTTTTAACGCTAATTGTCCTGCTACATTTGGTAAAGGTAGCTTACCAGTAACTCTTCCGTTAAAATCAACTTTCCCTGCTAAATTTACTGCCTTGGGAATTTCTATTGGTATCTGTTTTAAATCAAAATTAGTCGCTTGAACGTTCAAGTTTAATTGCGTAATTTCCGGTATACCCGCACCTTTCACACTAGCTAAAATATCACCATTTACATTCAAACCAGGTGCGATTGCTCGCTGAATTTTAAGCTTATTTCCAGTCCAGGCTATGACCGCATTTATTGGTTTTTCAAATCCCGGAATGCCTTGTGATAACTGTACTTGTCCCGATGCACGCAGGCCAGCTAAATTAGGATTTTCCAAGTTTCCTGCAACTTGTAATTTACCGCCAAATTGACCCCGTAAACTTTCATTTAGCCTGTTTAATTCAACACCATTAGTATTTACGACAGCTTGATAGCGTCCGTTTTTGAGTTGGATCTTTGACGCTGTTATATTACCACCTGCGGCATTTAACTTGGCATTTCCCGATGCAGTTAAATCTTCAAATGTATTTACTGAACCTGCAACATTAAATTGTCCGGTTAATGCTCCAGCTAAGTTTGCAGGTATTTGTGGTGACAATTGCTGTAACTGTAAATTATTCGCAGCAACACCCGCTCGATATCTGCCGTTATTAACTACAATATCCGACGCAGTAATTCTACCACCAGCATGCTGTATGGAAGCATTTCCAGATGCAGTTAAATCTTCTAAGGAATTTAGTGAACCTGCAACATCAAATTTACCCGTCAACTTTCCGACGAGAGACTTGGGTACCTGGGGTGATAAATCCTCAACTCGTACATTATTTGCCGCAACTTGGGCTAAATAAACCCCATCTTTCACTTGAATATTATTCGCTGCGATTGTACCACCTGCGGTATTGATTTT
>JBHJJJ010000090.1:0-9434 GCA_050042755.1 Rivularia sp. (in: cyanobacteria) | reverse complement strand
AGATAACATATCATAAGCAGGGTGTTTTAAGGATAGTTCTACTCGCAAACCTGTTGCAGTTTGTAAAAAAGGTGGTTCAGAATCTACTAATTTTGCTGAAATTCCGCCAAAATATTGTGACATAGGATTTTTTTGTGCGTCCGCGAAACTAGCCAAAGTTTGTAAATCCAAAGTTGGAGCTACAGGGATGACTAACTTAGTTGCCGGTATTTGATCGTGAATGTATTGTGCGATCGCCAAACTAAGAGGAACACCTTGAGAAAGTTTAGCAGCTTTAGAACCAGGTAAAATACCAATTAATTGGGAATGGGTAATTGGTAATTGGTAATTGGTAATTGGTGCTTCCCCCTCAATAGAAGAAGCTTCTGCCATCAAATCGCCGACGACGGTAAATTTATGGGCATATTTGGGTTTAACATTGGCAGCAACTTCAGGCTTCATAACTGCAAAACGGTTAATTAAAGAATGCCATCGAGCTTCCCATTCAGCGTAGACAACAGTAGGATAATTTAACCTTTTACCAATTACCACGGGAAAAAATTGGTCTCCACCTAAGAATACTACAACACCTTTTGATCGCCAATCCCAATAATCAACTGTTTTGCCGGTTAGTAGAAATGGAAAGAAATCTTTAGCTGGTTGTACTCTATCTACTTCCGGATAAGAAAGAGCAATATCGGCTTCCTTACCGCTAGCATTAGAACAAGGTGATAAAACAACCGAAATTCTGACTCGATCGCGATCGTTACCAAGTTTTTCCCGTAAAGATTTTACTACAGGACGTACCCAAGTAGTGATTTCTCCGGGGCCATTGGAAAGAATAAGGATATCAAACATCAATTATCAACGAGTAATTATCAATTATCACTTACGACAAGATTGAGAGTGAGTATGTTTCGTAACATCTGTTTTGAAATTTTTATAAATTATTTTTTTTAGTATTTGCTACATATAAAATTCTCATGGTGCTTGTACGTTACTAAGTAAGTATAAATTACGAGGAATTTTCCCAAGCTATTTGTATATTATATAAATATTAGTTAAGTATGTGTGGAATCTTCCTGTAATGCTCTGTAGGAGATGGAAGAAGGTTGCACATGATTAATACAGCGCTTAGCCGAGAAATGAAGTACAAGTTTTTTCAAGTCTGATAAAAACCCTATATACAAAGAAGATTGTTTATGAATTTTTTATTCAAAAATGACCGAGAAAGTGTTTCAAATACTAGTGAATTAGATAAACATAACATGAAAACAGATGATGCACGGAGTAAAAATACTCGTAAATTAGCAGATGCTAGAGGTAAATATAAATACAACTATACCCATATTCCATCTATTGCGATGCTCGATAAGCTTCCTTGGAAGGAATATCCCTCTATGGCTTGGTTGAGTTTGGTAGCTGAAGAAGTTATCAACACTATTATTAATACTCTGATTACGGTTATTGATACAGCGATCGCAAAGTGGAGAAATCGCAAATTACCCAGGAAAAATTTAACTACTCGAACACAACCAAGCAATGCCAAACACCTTAATTATGCTGACAAGCAGACAATTCCTAATATTTTAATCAACGCGATTAGATTCCTTATTTTAGAAGCGATAACTAAACCGGCGATAGTTCCCATACTCAAAATAATTGGACTCTCAATCTTTGGTAATTTCTTAAATTGGATTCTTAAACTTATATTTAAAGCACATCCTAAATCAGATCCTAAAAAAGATGTGGCGAGTTTGCAAGAATATAACGAATTATTTACAGAGATACAGTTACCAGAAATAGCCAATTACTTCGAGGAAGATGAAGTGTTTGCCTACATGAGAGTCGCTGGCTATAATCCGCTAACCATCGAGCGAGTAGATAAGTTAGAAGATAAATTTCCGGTTACAGAAGCTCAATATCAAGAGGTAATGGGAAATGATGATTCATTGGTAGCAGCAGGAGAGGAAGGAAGGCTTTATCTGGCTGACTATAAGATTTTATCAGGGGCTACTAATGGTACTTTTCCTGAGACACAAAAGTATAGTTATGCACCTTTAGCATTGTTTGCAGTTCCCAAAAATTCAGATTCTCTGATGCGCCCGGTAGCGATTCAATGCGCTCAAAACCCTCTTGATGCACCTATTGTTACTCCTAAATCCGATGGATATGCTTGGTTATTTGCAAAAACCATTGTCCAAATAGCAGATGCTAATTTCCAGGAAGCTTTAAGTCACCTAGGAAGAACTCATCTATTTGTTGGTAGATTTGCGATCGCAATTCATCGTCAGTTACCAGATTGTCATCCTCTTAGTTTACTACTGTGCCCTCATTTTCAGGGTACCTTAAATATAAATAATTTAGCCCAGAAGTCTCTAATTGCTCCTGGTGGTGATGTGGATAAACTACTATCATCAACAATTGATACTGTACGTGCTTTAGTAGAAGCTGATTTGCAAAATTATAGTTTCAATGAAGCGATGCTACCGAAGCAACTGGAAAAGCGCGGTGTAGATGACACGGAAAAATTACCCGTATATCCTTACCGAGATGACGCGCTGTTAATTTGGAATGGAATTCATCAGTGGGTTTCCGACTATTTAAATATCCACTACAAAAGTGACGAGGATGTACAAAATGACACATATCTCCAGAACTGGGCAACAGAAGCGGTAGCTTATGATGGCGCAAGGGTTTATGATTTCGGCGAAAAATATGGACGTATAGAGACTTTAAATTATCTAATTGATGCTACTACACTAATTATTTTTACTTGTAGCGCCCAACATGCAGCAGTTAACTTCCCTCAGAAAGGTATTATGAGTTATGCACCAGCTGCTCCTCTAGCTGGTTATCAGCCAGTCTCAATTCTCAAAGGTGAAGTTACAGAACAAGATTATCTCAACTTGCTTCCACCCCTAAAGCAGGCAGAAGAGCAATTAAATATACTACAATTATTGGGGTCTGTTTACTACACAAAGTTAGGTTATTATTCGGATAATTATTTCTCAGAATCTTCAGTCAAAACAGCTTTAGAAAAATTTCAAGCTAACTTACTCGATATTGAAAAAACCATCGTTCAACGCAATTACAACCGCCCTAAATATGAATATCTACTCCCTTCTAAGATTCCTCAGAGTATTAATATTTAGTTAAGAGTTAGGAATTGGTATTGACTGCTTGAAAAATCCTTCCGAACAGGTTTTTATTGAAGCACCAGCAGTGGTAATTATAGAAGCAAAAAAAGGTGATTTAAAACCGGGATTGGGACAATGTGCTGCGGAAATGGTAGCAGCACAAATATTTAATCAACAAAACAATATTCCGATTACTAGTATTTATGGAAGTGTGACGAGCGGTACAGCTTGGAGATTTTTGAAATTGGAAGGAAACATACGGGCGGATTGATTTACAGGATTATCCAGTTCCTCCGGTGGAGATGATTTTGGGAATGTTGGTTTGGATGGTGAGGGAAGGTTAGTAGTCGATTTGATTAAAATTTGTGGGTTAGGTTAGGGAGGGGGAGAGGGGGAAGAGGGGGTAGAAAAGTTTTAAAAATCAAAACGAATTTCTATATTAAAATTAAACTAAATTATTTTTCGCTGGTGAAATTATGACTTCTCTGGCATCAGCAAACCAAAGCGATATCGAAATCATCTACCCTAGCTCAGACGGTGAACCCTTGGCTGAAACCTACGTTCATTTATATGCAATCCTTGTAACCTTAGAGATATTAAAACAGTATTTACAGGGAAAGCAAGCAACTGTTTTAGCAGATCAATTTTTATATTACGCTCAAGGTTTTCCCAAGCTCAGAGTAGCACCTGATGTGATGGTAATTTTTGATGTTACTCCTGGGGGTAGGGATAATTACAAAATTTGGCAAGAAAAACAAGTACCTGCGGTAATATTTGAGATTACATCGGAAGGAACTAGAGAAAAAGATACTGGTTTCAAAAAAACTCTTTACGAACAATTAGGTGTTAAAGAATATTGGTTATTCGATCCTAAAGGAGAATGGATTGAAAATAAATTAAAAGGTTATCGGTTAGAAAAAGAAGTATACGAAGAAATTAATGATAACAGAAGCGAACCTTTACAACTAAGATTAGAAGTTGAATTGGAATTAATTGCTTTTTATCGAGAAGATAACGGGGAAAAGTTATTAGCACCAAGTGAATTAGCTCAAGCATTAAAAGAAAGTGAAGAAAAATCCGAACGATTGAAAAGGAAATTGAAAGAATTAGGTGTAGATCCAGATACAATTTGATTGGAAATATTTTTTTAATAGCATCGATTAGTTCTAAATATAGCATTAGTTTCAAACTGAAAATGCATTTTTTTTTGACTGGTGTTAAAAACCCTATAAAATGCTTTTGAAGCACGATTTAATCAAAGCATGACTACAAATCTAAAAGCTATTATCCTCAATCATCTCGAGCAAGTTGTCAGGGAGCGGGATCCTTATATTTCCACTGTAGGACACTTTTTTATCAGAGAATATATCCGTCAAGAAATGGCTGTATTTGGAGAAGTTGAACAGCATGACTTTACAGAAAAGGGAAAAAATCACCAAAATTTAATTTTAGATTTATCTCCCAATCAAAACATCAAACATAAACCACCAATTCTCATTGCTGCTCATTATGATGGAGTGATAAATTCACCAGGAGCAGATGATAATGGTACCGGAATAGCTGTTTTATTAGCTTTAGCTGATTTCTTTAGTAAAAATCAAGCTAATTACCCCATTCGCTTAGTTGCATTCGATTTAGAGGAATATGGATTATTAGGAAGTAAAAGTTATGCGAGTTTTTTAAAAGAGTCCAATCAAGCTTTGCGATTAGTGCTCAGTTTAGAAATGTTGGGATATTGCGATGGTAATCCTAACTCCCAGAATTATCCACCAGGATTGAAGTATTTTTATCCCTCCACAGGTAATTTTATTGCTTTAGTAGGTAATATTTTTACAATTCCAGAAATGCTCAAAATGAGTAAAACAATTCGCAACAACATCCCCTGTGAATGGTTACCCGCAGGATTGAAAGGAGTTTTAGTTCCAGAAACTCGAAGGAGCGATCATGCTCCATTTTGGGATTTAGGATATAAAGCAATCATGGTTACCGATACCGCTAATTTACGCAATCCAAATTATCATCGTGCCAGCGATACTTTAGAGACTTTAGACTTGGATTTTTTAACAAATGTTTGTCGGGGATTAATGGAAGCAGTTCAAAAAATTAAATGATATCAAATTGTATCGGAATTATATATTTTAAACGCAGAGTTGCGCAGAGGTAAGCGCAAAGGGACGCAGAGTTTTTTAACCTATTTTTTTAATGATTTCAGAGCAGACGGAAAAGATATTAGACAACAAAGTTTGGAGACTTTTCCGCTAGAAGATTAACTAGAAAAACGGAAAATATATAAAAATAAAAATTAAGTAGCGGTGGATTGACTCGTTGTTGCGGGGAATTGAACTACCGCTGCGCTTTCTTCAATTGCGTAGAGATGGGCTAGTTAATTGATTTGTTTATATTTTATATTCTAGAAGCCCACCTCTACGCCGCTGCGCTAATTGAAGAATAGTTCAATTCTGAAATTTAAATAAGTCTATGAGATAATTAATAGATATATTTTAAAACTTTGGTCGTCGGGTTTGAATTGTCAGATAAATAATTTAATCACGTATAAATCAACTTAGTATTGATACCAATCCAATAAGTTTTTATATAGTTGAAACTGGTTTTGATTATACTAGATATTTTTTTACGTTATAAATTCCTCGTGTTAATTCTCTAAGTTATTTAATGAATTCCGTATTACTATTTTTATATTCATCTACTACAAGCAAATGTAGACTAGATACATTTATTGCTTCGTTTATACTTGAACATGTTAAATCAGCACCAATCAATTCGGTACAATCTAAATTCGTATTGGTGAGAATTGTATTTCTTAAATTTGCTTCTTTTAAATCAGCTTTGAATAAATTTGAACCGCTTAAATCAGCTTCAGAGAAATCAGCTTCCCATAATCTTGTCTTACTCAAATTGACATTAATTAATTTCGCTTTATGTAATTTGATTTTAGAAAAACTTTTATCACTCAAATCCCCATCCCGAATTTCAATACCCGAAAAATTCCTCTCCCCATCCTCATACCTTTGTCGTAATTCTTCCACATCCATCTTTAAACCAACCCCAAATTTATAACCTCTCTCTTACCTCTTACCCCTCTGCGTTAACCTCAGCGCCCCTCTGCGTTTAAAAAAAATAATATATTTAAATAACCAAATAACTAATAATAAATATTACGAATAATTTACATAAAAATGAGTAAATGCTCTAAATAAATGTCAATATTTGTAAACAAAACTTTGCTTATAGTTATCGAATTGTGTCAGATAGACGACAAAACGCCCATAAGAGCCGCATTTTCTGGTACAAAACACTTAATGCCGAAACCTAGAACACGCATCAAAGGAGCAAAGAACGCATGTTCACTCACGTCAAGTCCACCATAAGGCACATCAAGCCGGAAAACCTCCAAGGGCGACATTTGATTAAGGTGGTCTATGTCGTGCTAGAGTCCCAGTATCAGAGTGCATTATCACAAGCGGTACGGGCTATAAACGATAATCACCCCAATATTGCCATTGAAATTAGCGGATATCTAATTGAGGAGCTTCGCTCTGAAGAAAATTATCGAGAGTTTCAAAAAGATTTAGAAACTACAAATGTTTTTATTGCTTCACTTATTTTTATTGAAGAATTAGCCCAGAAAGTAGTTGCAGCAGTGCAGCCCCATCGCGATAATTTTGATGTGGCTGTGGTATTCCCTTCAATGCCCGAAGTTATGCGTCTGAATAAGATGGGTAGCTTTTCCTTAGCAAATTTGGGACAATCCAAAAGTGCGATCGCTAGCTTTATGAAGAAGCGGAAAGAAAAATCCGGTTCTTCTTTCCAAGATGGAATGTTGAAGCTGCTGCGTACTTTGCCTTCTGTATTAAAGTATTTGCCGGTAGAAAAAGCTCAAGATGCTCGTAATTTCATGTTGAGTTTTCAGTATTGGTTGGGAGGCTCTTCTGATAATTTAGAAAACTTCTTATTAATGCTGGCTGATAAATATGTTTTAAAGGATGTTGACAAGAGCAACTTTGCATCTGTAGAAGATTATCAAGCGCCAGTTGTCTATCCCGATATGGGAGTTTGGCATCCTTTAGCGACAACGATGTTTGAGGATGTCAAGGAGTATCTCAACTGGTATAGTAGCCGCAATGATATTTCTGACGATCTAAAAGATCCCTTAGCAACCTGTGTGGGTTTAGTATTGCAGCGCACCCACTTGGTAACCGGTGATGATGCTCATTATGTAGCGATTATCCAGGAATTGGAAGCCATGGGAGCTAAGGTAATTCCCGTTTTTGCTGGCGGTTTGGATTTTTCTAAGCCAGTAGATGCTTATTTTTATGAAACTTCTGCCTTAGCCAAGGGTAAGAAGGAAGGAGTTCCTTTAGTTGATGCTGTAATATCTTTGACAGGATTTGCTCTTGTGGGAGGACCCGCCAGACAAGACCATCCAAAAGCGATTGAGTCATTGAAGCGGTTGAATCGTCCGTATATGGTGGCATTGCCCTTGGTATTCCAAACTACTCAAGAGTGGATGGAAAGCGATTTGGGATTGCACCCAATTCAGGTAGCTTTGCAAATTGCCATTCCCGAATTAGATGGAGCCATTGAGCCGATAATTTTATCTGGTAAAGATGGTGCTACTGGAAAGGCGATCGCGCTACAAGATAGAGTAGAAGCAGTAGCGCAAAGAGCGATGAAATGGGCGAATTTGCGCCGCTTGCCCAAGGTAGATAAGAAAGTGGCGATTACTGTATTTAGTTTCCCACCAGATAAAGGTAACGTCGGAACCGCTGCTTATTTAGATGTCTTTGGTTCCATCTACGAGGTAATGAAGGCGTTAAAGAGTAACGGTTATGATTTACCCGAATTACCTGCAAGTGCCAAAGAGTTGATGGAAGAAGTGATCCACGACGCACAAGCACAATATGCGAGTCCCGAATTAAACGTTGCTTATCGGATGTCGGTTCCCGAATACGAGGAATTAACAACATATTCCCACCGTTTGGAAGAAAATTGGGGTCCACCTCCAGGGAATTTGAACAGCGACGGACAGAATTTGTTGGTTTACGGGAAGCATTTTGGTAACTTATTTATAGGGGTACAACCCACCTTTGGTTATGAAGGTGACCCAATGCGGTTGTTATTTTCCCGCTCTGCAAGTCCCCATCACGGTTTTGCTGCTTACTACACTTACCTGGAAAAGATTTGGGGTGCTGATGCAGTACTACACTTCGGTACTCATGGCTCCTTGGAATTCATGCCAGGAAAGCAAATGGGAATGTCTGGTGAATGTTATCCAGATAGTTTAATTGGTACAATTCCCAACTTGTATTATTATGCGGCGAATAATCCTAGCGAAGCCACGATCGCCAAACGCCGCAGCTACGCCGAAACCATTTCTTATCTAACCCCCCCCGCAGAAAACGCCGGTTTATATAAAGGGTTGAAAGAATTAAGCGAATTAATTGGTTCTTATCAAACCTTGAAAGACACCGGAAGGGGAGTTCCCATCGTCGATACCATCATGGATAAAGCCCGGATGGTTAACTTAGATAAGGATGTGGAATTACCCGAAACCAACGCTAAAGATATGTCCGCAGAAGAGCGCGATAATATCGTTGGTAAAGTATATCGCCGGTTGATGGAGATAGAATCGCGACTTCTACCTTGTGGATTACACGTAGTTGGCAAGCCACCCACAGCAGAAGAAGCAGTAGCTACATTAGTTAATATTGCAGGATTAGATAGAGAAGAAGAAGGAATTATCAGCCTGCAAAGAATTATCGCTAATAGCATCAATCGCGACATCGAAGAAATTTATCGCAACAGCGACAAAGGTGTTTTAGCAGACGTAGAATTACTGCAAAATATCACCTTAACTACCCGCGATGCAGTAGCAGCATTAGTAAAAGAGAAAACCGACGCAGAAGGTAGAGTATCCCTGGTTTCCAAATTGAACTTTTTCAATATGGGTAAAAAAGAACCTTGGGTAGAAGCTTTACATCAAGCTGGTTATCCCAATGTTGATAAAGAAGCTTTGAAACCGTTATTTGAATATTTGGAATTCTGCTTGCAACAAGTGTGTGCCGATAACGAATTAGGTGGATTACTCAAAGGATTAGAAGGAGAATACGTTTTACCTGGCCCCGGAGGAGATCCAATTCGCAACCCCGACGTTTTACCTACAGGTAAAAACATCCACGCATTAGATCCCCAAGCAATCCCCACAATGGCAGCGGTGAAATCCGCCAAAGTCGTGGTAGATAGATTGTTAGATAGACAAATGCGGGAAAATGGCGGCGTATTTCCCGGAACCAT
>JBHJJJ010000089.1:0-4838 GCA_050042755.1 Rivularia sp. (in: cyanobacteria) | reverse complement strand
TCTATAATTCTTTTTTTTTTTTTATTCATTATTTTTTATTTTGTAATTAGTATTGTTTTATCTGTAACTTGTAATGTTTAATTGTTAATTGGTAATGTGTAATTGTTAATGGGTAATGGGAATAAGAATTAATAATTCCTAACTCACTATTTATCATTGCTAACTTCTAACTATTCTCAGTTCCCAATTCCCAATGACCAATTCCCTATTCCCAATTGAAAATCCAAAATCTAAAATATAAAATCTAAAAATCCTTAAATGGCTATTACTATCCAAAAGTTGATTCAATACAAACAACAAAATCGTCCCATTGTAGTGTTGACTGCTTGGGATTATCTTATTGCTCAGTTATTGGATAATAGTGGGGTCGATTTAATCTTGGTTGGTGACTCAATGTCTGTGGTTTTGGGTTATCAAAATACGCTGCCGATTTCTCTCGAAGAAATGTTATTCCATGCTAAAGCTGTAAGACGCGGAGTAAAGCAAGCTTTGATGGTAGTAGATTTACCATTTATGACTTATCAAGAAAGTGTTGCACAAGCGATGCATTCGGCGGGTAGGGTATTGAAAGAAACGGGAGCGCAAGCTGTAAAATTAGAAGGTGCATATCCGCAAATGAAAGATACTGTTTCTCGTTTAGTACAAGCGGGAATTCCGGTAATGGGACATGTTGGTTTAACGCCGCAGTCAATAAATCAAATTGGTTTGCGCCAACAGGGTAAAACTGAAGAATCACGAAACAGGATTTTGCTTGAAGCGATCGCCTTGGAACAAGCGGGTGTTTTTTCGATAATTTTAGAGCATATTACGGCAGATTTGGCATTAGAAATTACTCAAAAAGTTAGTATTCCTACTATTGGTATTGGGGCTGGCCCTAACTGTGATGGACAGGTTTTAGTCACTTCCGATTTACTTGGATTGTCTGAGAAACAGCCGCCATTTGCTAAAGTTTATACCAACTTACGGGAAACAATTACTCAAGCTGTAGGACAGTTTAGTCAGGAAGTTAGGGAAAGAATACAGTGAGCAGTGAGCAGTGAGCAGTTAGCGGTGAATAGTGAATAGTGAATAGTGAATAGTGAATAGTGAATAGTTAGAAGTGTTGTGTTGGGAATTGTTCTGGTAATTGAAAGTTATGAATTTACAGATAAAATTTTCATTTTCGATCGCAATTAATTAACATCGCTACATAGGTTTAAAATTATACGATTAATAATTGTTTTGATTTGAATAAAGCGTCGCAACTTAATCTAGGTTGGTAAATAGTTTTACACAAAACCGAAGAAGGAAGTATGTTTAGGTTTCTGAATTTTTGATAAATAAATGAATTGAAGACGCTATTCGTGTTATTTGTGGATTATATCTACCGCTTACGGACGGCATCGTTGAATTTATGAGGAAAAACGCCACATTGTGCCCAATTAACATTATCATTTTCGTCACATTATAGGTCAGCGCATCACTCTTGTGGGATATTGAAAATAGTTATTTATATATGAATTAATCGCCGTTCGTAAGATTCAAGACCTATAATTTCCCCTACAAACACTCCGAGGCTTTAAAATAAGCAGTTATGTCTAAGGTTCTAGTTTCCGATTCAATTGACCAAGCAGGAATTGACATCCTGTCGCAAGTTGCTAACGTTGATGTCAAATTAGGTTTAAAACCAGAAGAATTACAGGAAATCATTGGTGAATATGATGGGCTGATGATTCGTTCAGGTACTCGCGTAACTCAAGAAGTAATTGAAGCTGCCACAAATCTGAAAATTATCGGTCGTGCGGGTGTAGGTGTTGATAATGTAGATGTACCTGCAGCTACGCGGCGAGGAATTGTAGTTGTAAATTCTCCCGAAGGTAATACCATTGCAGCAGCCGAACACGCTTTAGCGATGATGATGGCTATGTCTCGCAATATCGCTGATGCTAATGCTTCAGTGAAAGGGGGCGAATGGAATCGCAAAAGTTTTGTTGGTGCTGAAGTTTATAAAAAAACTTTAGGAATTGTCGGTTTAGGTAAAATTGGTTCTCACGTTGCTGCCGTTGCCAAAGCAATGGGAATGAAATTACTCGCTTTCGATCCTTTTATTTCCAACGAAAGAGCGGAACAAATGGGCGTTCAATTGGCGGATATAGATTTACTGGTACAGCAAGCTGATTACATTACGCTGCATATTCCCAAAACTCCTGAAACCACCCATTTGATTAATGCCGAGATGCTGGCAAAGATGAAACCCAACGCTCGCATCATCAATTGCGCCCGTGGTGGGATCATTGATGAAGCAGCTTTAGCTACAGCACTTAAAGAAGGTAAAATCAAAGGCGCGGCGTTGGATGTTTACGAATCGGAACCTTTAGGTGAATCTCCCTTAAAAGCTTTAGGAAAAGAAGTTCTTCTGACACCGCATTTGGGAGCATCGACTACTGAAGCACAAGTAAACGTAGCCATTGATGTAGCCGAACAAATTCGTGATGTACTATTAGGACTACCAGCGCGCTCGGCGGTAAATATTCCAGGCCTTAATCCTAATGTTTTAGAGGAACTTAAGCCTTATATGCAGCTAGCAGAAACATTAGGTAACTTAGTAGGACAGCTTGCCGGTGGTAGAGTAGAAGTACTTAACGTGATGCTGCAAGGAGAACTGGCGACTAACAAAAGTCAACCTTTAGTCATAGCCTCTCTCAAAGGATTACTTTACCAAGCTTTGCGCGAACGAGTTAATTATGTAAATGCCAACATAGAGGCGAAAGAAAGAGGAATTCGCGTCATCGAAACCCGGGATGATTCCATTAAAGATTACGCTGGTTCATTTCATTTAGAAGCTACGGGTAATTTGGGAACTCATGCTGTAACCGGTGCTTTGTTGGGTGATGGAGAAATTCGTATAACTGGTCTTGATAATTTTCCCATCAACGTACCACCAAATCGTTATATGCTATTTACTGTACACCGGGATATGCCTGGAATTATCGGTAAAATAGGTTCTTTACTGGGCAGTTTTAACGTTAATATTGCCAGCATGCAGGTAGGACGTAAAATTGTTCGCGGTGATGCAGTTATGGTTATCAGTATAGATGACCCATTACCAGACGGAATCTTGAAAGAGATTATCAAAGTAGACGGTATTCGAGACGCATATACAGTAACCCTTTAGTAAATTTTGGATTTTGGATTTTGGATTTTGGATTATTACTGTTGGTTAATTTTTCCGCAGCCTATATCAATTGTTGCAAATAACGGTTAATCAGTAGCTACTAGCTTTTTCTCAGAATCCAAAATCTAAAATCTAAATCTAAAATCTAAAATCCGATGGTAAAAACTTGGTGGGAACTACAAATTATATGCTCTGGGGAAATTGAAGATTCTGTCTTCTGGCGACTGGAAAAATTTGGCTGTCGGGGAACTGCCAGTCAAAAAAAAGGTAATGGGATTTTAGTACAAGCTTACTTACCCCAATCTCAAGCACATTTATTGGACTTAGCAGCCTTATCGCTGTGGTTGCGTCAAGATGCTCTTTGTTTGGAAACTTCTTTACCTTCCTTGCAATGGAAACTAATTGATGAAGAAGATTGGGCGAGTAGCTGGAAACAACATTGGGAACCCCAAGAAATTGGCGATCGCTTTTTAATTAACCCCTCTTGGATAGCTGCTCCAGAAAATGGCGATCGCATAATATTGCAGCTCGATCCCGGTTCAGCTTTTGGTACCGGCGCTCATGCTACAACTCAACTGTGTTTGGAGTCGCTAGAAATGCGCTTTAGCGATATACCAGAATCTTTTGTCGGCTCTGCAGAGAAAAAAGACGATGTGGTAATTGCGGATATTGGTTGTGGTTCCGGTATCCTTTCTATCGGAGCATTGCTTTTGGGAGCGCAAAAAGCCTACGCAGTAGATGTTGATTCATTAGCAGTTAGTTCAACCATAGAAAACCGTGAAATAAATGGCTTTGCTCCCGAACGTTTGAGTGTTGCACAGGGGAGTGTGGAAGCGATGCAACAACTCCTCACAGAGCCGGTAGATGGTATCGTCTGCAATATTTTAGCTGACATAATTATGGAAATACTTCCTGCCATGAGCGCGATTGTTAAACCTACTACTTGGGCTATTTTCAGCGGTATTTTATTAGAACAATCAAACGCCGTCACCCACGTTTTAGAGGAAAATGGCTGGGTAGTTGCTACTTTATGGAAGCGGAAAGAATGGTGTTGTTTGAATGTCAGAAGACAGTGAACAATGAACAATGAACAATGAACAACTAATAATTGATAAGATTGTAGGGTGCCGTGACGGTTACGGTAACTTATCAACCTGAACGTTATTATTTGAACTTACCGTCACGCACCACCAAGAACAAATATAGGACTTAAGCAATTGTCACAAAACACGGGTGGTGCGTGACACTAAAACCCTTATTATTACGTTAAAAATCAAATTAAGTGTCACAGCACCCTACAGCAGAAATGTGCCAGTAAGTCCTGAAATAATTGATAATTGATCATTGATAATTGATCATTGATAATTGATAAGATTGTAGGGTGCCGTGACGGTTACGGTAACTTATCAACCTGAGCGTTATTATTTGAACTTACCGTCACGCACCACCAAGAACAAATAATTGATCATAGATAATTGCTCATTGATCATTGATAATTGATAAGATTGTAGGGTGCCGTGACGGTTACGGTAACTGATCAACCTGAACGTTATTATATGAACTTACCGTCACGCACCACCAAGAACAATAAAAGAAACAACTAAAAAGACTCAAAAATATACTGAAAACTCAAACAAAAAAACAAAAAATTCCATAACAAAAATAATTTCAACAAAAATAAACA
>JBHJJJ010000088.1:0-14073 GCA_050042755.1 Rivularia sp. (in: cyanobacteria) | reverse complement strand
TCCTTTATTATTGTTAGCATCAATATTATCAGGAGCTACTTTGATTACTTTATCGTAGAGTGCGATAGCTTCTAAATATTCTTGCTTAGCTTGCTGATGTTGAGCCAATGTCGCAAAGTAATCACCTCCAGCTAGCGAGACTCTACCTAATTCAAAATCGTCTTGAATAACTAATTCATTCCTAATTTCCAACAAAACCCGACATTCATCGTATCGACTCAATTCCAATACTTTTTCAAATTCCTCTACCCATTCATAAACTCCCCGCTCCCAATCCAAACGATTACCATGATAAATTGCTTCTGCGATTTCTCCTTTTCCCCGATAATATTTCTCTAATACCTCATGAGCTTGTCTGGTAGTTTTGTTATCTTCCTCATAATCCAACCGTCGCAATAAATCATGAATGCGATACCAATCTTCACCCCGCTCCTGCGCTTCCCAAACAAAAGAAAATTCTGTCAAAACATCAAAACTAGGCTTGCTAGCAGAAAATTTCAATTCTTTCCCTAACAACTCGTAAATATCATAATTAAAACCACGACAAGCACTTAAAGCATGTACCGCATAATTTATTTCTCTATCTACATATTTCAACAAACGGTTAATTAATTCCTTAGCTTTCTTTGCAAAATTCCCATTAATATGAAGTTCACTTAACCGCTCATCGCTTGCGGGGAGGGGTGCCGAAGGCGTGGTGGAGTTACCTTGGAAAATCACATCCGCACATAAACCCAATAAAAAGGGATGCACTTGATTTTGTGCAACACTAGCGTAATTAATCGCACTCTGCTGCAAATCTCGATTACTAATTCCCGCTCTTCGCAAATACTCCCGAGCATCAGCTTCTGCAAGATGATTTACTAATTGAATATCTAAATACTGTTGAGAAATTGGGTATTCATCAGCATCTTGCCAACGTGGTTTTTCTCTCCCCGCAACTACTACTACAATTCCATGTGAAAATTCCAACAATTCAGCCAAAAAATACCGCAGCCACTTATCTTGTTCAAAATAGCGATAATCTGCAATATCTCGCTGACTACCCCAAAAAGCTTCATGAGTATCAAAAAACAATACAAGTCTTTCTGGTGATTTATCTTCAGACATTGCTGAATTTAAATCTTCAGCTAGCAATCTTGGTAATTCAAAAATTAATTCAGTGTCTAAATCCATATCCTGAATTTTTTTGATATCTTCCTTTTTTAACTCTCGCTGCTGCAATATTATGTAGAGGTTTGTACCCAAATATTTAAGAAAAATATCAAGTACTGCCTCAGCAAGTTCTGCTCCAGGAATCTGTGTTAAAGTGTCAACAATTTGTATTATTAATTCAAATTCTTCTTCAGGAAAAAGTTCTTTCCATCTTTCTTTGGTAAGATGACGTTTTTGATGTAGATACCAAACACAAGCAAAATCAAAAAGAGGAAAGCGCAATCTGTATTTTAATTTATTTGCTTCAATACCAATTTTTCGGCGCAACATCAATAAACCGTAAAATAAATCCTGGGGTTTATCGTCACCGTTGGGTGCTTGTCCAAAATCATGTAATACTGCTGGTACCCGAACAAACTCATTAGTATTATTCGGAATTGCAATATCATCAGCTAATAGTTTTAATTTTTTTTGACTAAGTATTTCCTGCCATATTTTTTTATCAAATCGATTGCAACATTTAGTCCTTAAGTACTTTAATAATAGAGATTTACCATTACCACCATCGCCGTAAAAAAATAGTATTTTTTCTGCTACTGGGTCATGATTAATATATTCTGCAAAATGTTTAATTAAATGATGCCGGTCAATAAATAATTGTAAAGCGCGATTTCCTTTAGAATTTGATGCTTTTTTATTATTTATGCTCATACCAGTAGCGATTTGATAGTAACGGGATCTCAGTAAATACTATCAAAATCATCTCCTTCTATTTGTTGATAAAATCACATCAGCTAAATTCCGAAAAAACTAACTCATATCTTGTAGCTTTATAGTTGAGACTGTAATTGTGTAAACATAATTTCAGTCGCCAGGTATTTTAAAGAAAAGCTATGGAATCCCAACTACAAAACTTATACATAACCCCAGAAGACTTAAAACAAATAGCCGGTATCAGCCAACGGGATTTTAAAGCTTATGAAAAATTAAAATATCCCCGTTTACCACTCATCATAATGACAGCAGATCATATTTTTTCCGTTTGGGGATTAATACCTCTGTTTTATTTAATTAAATGGAAATGGTTTCGCAAACGTCAAAAAAATATTCTCCAAGAAGTTGATAAATATAATACCGTAGTCAAAATTATCGATATTAATCTCCAGTTAGAAGCCGCAGGAAATAAGCAAGCAAGTTTACCTGATAAAGATAAAGTTATTACTTCGCTTCAATCCATTAGAGAAAAAATAATTTGTGCTTTAAAAACTGAGCGTATTTTAAGAACAAATCAAGCCTTTATTGCTAGAAATCAAGACTTATTACCAACTTACTTAACCGCTTTACAAACATTACAACTAAATCCTCAAGCAGATGAATACGCAAAGATGCTGAATGAGGGGTTACAAATTGCACAGGAAATCGAAGTAGAAATGAAAAAATTGTCAGAGGGTTGAGTTATGGAATATTACCCTTTTCCTTTTTAAAATTAATACAATACCATCAAAATATAACTTATATACCTAGGAGAATATTTCAACGTGCAGCCAGATTTAATCGGCTTGGAAATTACTAAAGGAGAATTAAGACGCTTAGCCGGAGTAGATCCAGAAGATGTATTTCGTCCCTCAATACTGAAAACCCCCGAAAAACGATTTGGTTTTTTGATTAACGAACTAATTACAGCCCTAGCTTTAACTCCTATTGTTGTCGGTTTTATTTATGCATTTATTATTTTACCTACAATTGGTTCCTCAACTCTTCTCGGAGTATTATTATTAGCTTTTATACCAATCTTACTGATATTAATACGGTGGGTATGGCGACAAAGAAACTGTCCTCAATCTTTAACTAAACTTCTCGATGAAGTTGATGAATATCATGAAGTTGTACAAGCCATCGATATTAACGATCAATTGGTATCATCGGGAAATACCCAAAGTAATATTAGCGATCGCGATCAAGTTATTGCAGCTTTGCAACTAATTCGAGAAGATTTAGTACGGGCTTTGAAAACGGAACGAATTTTACGAGATAATAAAAAGTTACTTGCGAACAATCAAGATTTATTTGTCAATAATTTAGCCAATCTGCAAGCTTTGCAAGTCAGTACGGAAGCTGGCGAATACGCTCAACTTCTCAATCAATCATTGCAGATTGCTGTTGATGTTCAATCTCAGATCAGAAAATTACAATCGCCGAAGTAAGGTAGAGGTTTTTTCATCTGTCCCCTCTCTTTAATAAGGAGAGGGGTGTCTGTAAAGACGGGGTGAGGTTATTTCCAAAAAGATAAAAATTTACCAGGGATGTTTCCGAGAGTTGATTAGATGACTACAAAACCAAAAATTATTGTTCTGGATGACGATCCCACCGGTTCACAAACTGTCCACGGTTGCTTGCTATTAATGCATTGGGATGTAGATACTTTGCGCTTGGGATTAAAGGATGATTCACCGATTTTTTTTGTTTTAACGAATACTAGGGCGTTAACTCCAGAAAAAGCTGCCTCTGTGACTAAAGAGGTTTGTCATAATTTAAAATTGGCACTAGATGCTGAAGAAATCAAGGATTTTCTAGTTGTCAGCCGTAGCGATTCGACTTTGCGGGGACATTACCCAATTGAAACTGATGTTATTGCTAAAGAATTAGGTCCTTTTGATGCCCATTTTTTGGTACCGGCGTTTTTTGAAGGAGGGCGTATTACTCGCGACAGCGTACATTATTTAATCGTTGATGGCGTGCCTGTTGCAGTTCATGAAACTGAGTTCGCTCGCGATTCGGTATTTGGGTACAATCACAGTTATTTACCCAAATATGTCGAAGAAAAAACGCAAGGAAGTATTGCTGCGGATTCGGTAGAACGATTTTTACTTGATGATATCCGTGGCGGTAGTTTGGAACGATTGATGAAACTCAGCGGTAATCAATGTGGTGTAGTAGATGGTGAAACCCAAGTCGATTTAGATCGATTTGCTGAAGATGTATTAACTGCCGCGAGTCAGGGAAAACGCTTTCTATTTCGCTCTGCTGCGAGTATTTTAACTGCTTTGGCTGCCCTACCTCCCCAACCAGTTTCCCCAGAAAACATGGCTGAATATGTAATTACGGGTAAACCGGGAGTGGTAATAGTTGGTTCCCACGTCAAGAAAACTACCCAGCAATTAGAAGCACTTCTGCAAGCAAAAGGTATTGTAGGAATCGAAGTAGATGTAGCGCGGTTACTTGATAACGAGAATCAATCTGCTACACTGCTATCCAATATACTTAAAAATGTTCTTGAGGCACATAATGCTGGAAATACACCAGTAGTTTATACCAGCCGTCAGGAATTAACTTTTGAGGATATTAATACGCGGTTGCAATTTGGGGCTAAAGTTTCAGGGTTATTAATGGATGTTGTACGGGGCTTACCTTCCGATATCGGATTTTTAATCGGTAAGGGAGGCATTACTTCTAACGATGTCTTAAGTGATGGACTCAATTTAAACACAGCGCGTTTACTCGGACAAATTCTTGCTGGTGTTTCCATGGTAAGCACTCCAGAAAATCATCCCCAGTTTCCCAATTTACCAGTGGTACTATTTCCAGGTAATGTTGGGGATGCTAATGCTTTGGTAACCGTTTACGAAAGACTTAGTAAAAATATTAAGTGAGGTTGAATAATTTAACAAAAGTCATTTTCCCAAAAGAATACTTAAAGTTTTGCATTCTCACGGGAACTAAAAAAATTATTGCCTCAATAAGTGCGCCAAGGCTTCCCATAAGATTTTTTTGATTCTACAAAAATTCTTATGGGTGCCCGTCAATAAATCAAAACCTTTTCATATAGGTAGATTTTAGTTCTGGCGCACCCTACAGATGAGATACTTTTTTTAAATATAATTCTCGGTGTTGAATGTTTAATAATTCCTTAATTTCCGCCTTTTGGCTCTTGTTACATGACTTCATCTGAAGCTATCCCAGATTTTAATTCTAACAATCCTATTTCTGAGACAGATTCTCAAGTTACCTCCGACCAAACTGAGGAATCTACTGTGACTTTAGAGGATGAATCAGTTTCTAATCATACTCATGTAGAAGAAAACTCTACTGATACTCTAGAGTCAGTTTCTCATCAAACTAACAGTGAAGAAAATTCCACTATTACTTCACAGGATGATTTAGTTTCCCATCAAACTAACATTGAGGAAAATCCTGTCCCTGAAAATCTAAGTTCTGCTTCCATCGAGGAACCGACTGATGATGAAATAAGTATGGATACTACCTTATTGAATAATACGGTGGATCCAAAAATACAGGTAGAAATTGCAAGTGAAAAAGATAGATTGGTATTAATTTTACCAACTCTATCTCAAACTTCTGTATCTGAGTATAGTTGGTCAGAAATTTGGCAACAAATGAAACTGCGACTTTTAGCGCAACAACGCTTTTTCTCAGAGAAGATAAGCGTACATTTGGTAGCAAACGACCGCTTACTTGATAGCAGACAACTGCAAGACATTGCCCAAACCTTGAGCGAAATGTCTTTACAACTCAAATCCGTCGGTACCAGTCGCCGACAAACAGCGATCGCCGCTGCGGGTGGTGGTTATTCTGTAGAACAATTGCAGCCGAAAAAGGCTTTTAGCTTTGAATCATCTTCGACTGCATTACCGCCAGCAGAACCACTTTATCTGCAAATGACAGTGCGCTCTGGAGTGGAAATTCGTCACAGAGGTAGCGTAATTATCTTGGGAGATATAAATCCAGGTGGTATTGTAGTCGCAGACGGCGATATTCTAATTTGGGGTCGCCTGCGTGGGGTAGCTCATGCGGGTGCCCAAGGTAACAGCGAATGCACGATTATGGCTTTACAAATGGAACCAACCCAGTTGCGAATTGCCAATGCTTTAGCTAGGGCACCAGAGAAAGCGCCTACGCAACAAACTGCTGAGGTTGCGTATATGACGACACAGGGAATCCGCATCGCATCGGCTAATGATTTTTCTAAAAATCAATTAACTAGGTTGAATCAAGAGCCATAAATACTTTATTTAGTTATTAGTTATTAGTTAATAGCAGTGAAAAACTGACAACTAACAACCAACTACTAATTAAACGTTCTATATTTTTTTAATGCCATCACGAGCGCGTTCGTAATCATGACTCGAATTGTTGTCATAACCTCCGGTAAGGGAGGGGTGGGCAAAACCACCACTACAGCCAATCTGGGCATGGCTTTAGCCAAAATAGGTCGCCAGGTAGCATTAGTTGATGCTGATTTTGGTCTGCGAAATTTGGATTTGTTGCTGGGACTCGAAAACCGCATTGTTTACACTGCGGTGGAAGTTTTAGCTAGAGAATGTCGTTTAGAACAAGCTTTGGTCAAAGATAAGCGACAACCAAATTTAGTACTGTTACCTGCAGCACAAAATCGCACCAAAGAAGCAGTCACCCCAGATCAAATGAAGTTACTGGTAAATGCTTTAGCGCAAAAATATCAGTACATCATCATTGATAGTCCCGCAGGAATCGAAATGGGATTTAAAAATGCGATCGCTCCTGCAAAAGAAGCTTTAATTATTACAACACCTGAAATCGCGGCAGTACGTGATGCTGATCGGGTCGTAGGGTTATTAGAAGCACAAGGAGTAAAGCGCATTCACTTAATAATTAACCGAATAAAACCCGCAATGGTTCGGTTGAATGATATGATGTCAGTACAAGATGTTCAAGAACTTCTAGCAGTTCCCCTAATTGGGGTAATTCCTGACGACGAGCGAGTAATTGTTTCTACTAACCGTGGCGAACCTCTGGTTCTATCAGAAAATCCTTCTTTAGCCGCCACAGCTTACGATAACATTGCTCGTAGATTGGAAGGGGAAACAGTAGATTTTCTTGATTTTGATTCGTCCCAAGATAACCTATTTTCCCGCCTCCGAAAGTTATTGTGGACAAAAATTATTTAATAAAATCCAGTATGCGCTCACCCAGCTGCAATGATTCTTGAACTTTTGGAACGACTTTTTTTTCGCAGTAATGACAACAGTCGCAATGACGTAAAACGTCGCCTGCAATTAGTTATTGCTCACGATAGGGCTGACTTAAGCCCTCAAATGATAGAAAAAATGCGGCAAGAAATTCTAGAAATTGTTTGTCGCTATGTGGAAGTTGAATCTGATGGCTTGGAATTTTCCTTGGAAAGTAACCAACGTACAACAGCTTTGATTGCCAATGTACCCATTCGTCGAGTAAAAGAGTCTATTAATGAGTCGGAAATAAACGAAAAAAAATCTGAGTAATTTTACGTTCTATCTTTGAACAAAAAAGTATGTGCTTTTGTCTAATCATTGATGACAAAAGTGTATATTTTTTTAATGGAACATTGATCGAAAATGTATCCGGCGGCAGCTAGGTTTAACAATGGTACAGTCGTTCCAATTAATTGATAATTCTGGGAGAAATTATGGTAGCCTCTCCTTCAGGATCTGATGGTTCGCTGCGATCGCATCAAACAGTCATGGGTGTCCGTCAAATAAAAATCCCGTTAAGCGTCCAAGCTAGAACGGGATTACATTAAATAATGTGAACGTTGAATTATTGATAAGCAACTTGCGGTCCAGCCCAAACATCAGTAGCCTTTCTACCAAAGGTAGTAGGCTGGTCTAATTCTGGTGTTGCAACTGTTCTACCATCATTGGCGACTGTGATTGTAGACCAAGTTTCTTGTCCCATCTCGCCAGCCTCGAATACCACATTATCAGGTGCATTTTTACTCCAGCCTAATAAAATAGCAATATCATACTGATGATTCTTTTGGGAAGGGGCAACTGTGCTAGCATTATTTTTCTCACGATTCCAAATCAGTGCTTGATCTGAAGCATGAGCGGTATTGAATAAGCCTTCAAATTTACGCGCTAAGAAACGCTCGCCATCTTGTGACCAGCTTACAGGAACCAATACACCGATTTTTCCAGGGATTTGACTATCTTCCTTGTCCCGTAATTTCCTACCGAGTAAGGGATCTACTAAAGCAGAAGTAGATGCTACAACCTTTAAGTTATTGGTTTGTCTGTCTTCCACAAATAAGACGCTGCTGACGCGGCTTTTGTGCATTTGGGGTTGAACTTCTAACTTAACGCGGCTGTAAATAGAATAACGACCATCTGGAGAAAATACAGGTACGCTACGGTAATAACGCACTCCCGAACCACCATTAGCACTTACAGATTCCTGAGTAGCCGTGATCCATTTCCAGGGAACTGGATGAGGACTTCCAATTGGATCTTGCTGCTCCTGTTCTAATTCGGTTGGTTCCTCGCTTACAGGCGCATCTGTTGGTTGAGGAATTAAATTTCTTCTCAAAGCTACAATCTTAGTCGCCTTGAGTGATTTAGCACTCGCTATTTTAGCAACTAAAATATCTTTTTTTGAAGATTGAGCTTTTGCAGCTTTTAAACGCCGTACTAATTTAATTTTACTAGCAGAAGATTTTCTTGGTATTAACTCAGAACCACTAATAGTAGGCGGCGCAAGTTCGACTTCTGTAAATGGATCTTCCGTTTCCGTTGTTGGTTTGCTAGAAGGCATTGCTTCTTGCAATCCCGATTCAGACTCTATCGTCAAAGACTCAACTACATTTGGTTGTATTATTTGTGGCTTGATGACAGCAGCCATTTTTATTGACTCAGAATCGGAATCCGGAGTCAAATTTTTGACCGCTTCTGGTTGGAATAACTTGTATTTATCGGTAATGGGAACTGAGATGTACACCGAGTCCAATTCCGGGATCTCGGCAGTCACTTTAGTAGCTTCGATTGCTTGTAATTGTTTTGCTGAGCTAGAATGTCCAGATGCCCCTACTAGAGGCGCAATAAGCACTACGACTAACACGTACTTGAGGAATGGCTGTACGCGGAACCATCCCGACAGTAAAAGATGTTTCAGCATTTGTTGGTTGACTCTCTAGAGGGCGGTTGCTGTGGGAGGAGCAATGCCTCATGGGCACCCATAAGAATTTTTTTAGAAGAAAAAAATTCTTATGGGAACCCTTCACGGCAATGGGGCAGGCTATCTTTTATATGTATAACAGGTAACTTACGATTTAGCGAGATGATCTACCCTAATTTCCCATAGTTTAACAAAAACAACGTATCCGTTCTTACTCAATTATCTAAACTATTATCTAAGTAATTCATAGTTTTGATAAAGTTAATCGAACAACACATTCTCCCATGGGTATATAAACCCGAGAAATAACACCCGAATTTTATATTGGCTTAAACACTTAAATAAGTGCCAACGGAGTATTTAATACTACAAGGAATTACACAGTACTTAATCTAGCCGAAATACTTAATATAGATATCGGAATCAATTTACCAGGAATTTTTTGCCTGTTATATTTCTACTTCCACATTTCAGATGACGATTCCGGTCATGATGTGAAATTTCCGAAAAAAATAGTAGGGAATAAATAAAAAGCCGTATTGTAGACGCTACTTAATATATTCTTACAGTTAACCACATATAAGTTTCAATTGCAACAGTAAAGATAACGTAAGTGGCCTAAGAAAACAGCTATAATTCCTTGGGCTTTCACCACAGAAATTAAAAAACTAAATAAAGCAATGAAAAAATATCATTTATCAATATTCAACGTATTATACATCAGTCTACTCTATATCTTTAATAAATTAACTCTATCGATTGACTTATTGTTACATGAGAAAACAGTATTTGTCCCCTTCGTTAGGGATTGATAGGTGATGTTAATGTTGACAGTTGAACGTTAGCTATTTTGGTTTTATGAAAATTATATTTTTTGGTACTCCTCAATTTGCCGTTCCTACCCTAGAAAAATTGCTCAGACATTCAAATTTTGAAATAGTTGCAGTGGTTACCCAACCGGATAAACCTCGAGGACGTGGTAATAAATTTACGCCTTCTGCTGTTAAAAGTGTTGCGCTAGCACATAGTTTACCTGTAATGCAACCTCAGCGAATTAAAAAAGATGAAGAAATTTTAAATCAACTGAAGGAAATAGATGCAGATGTATTTGTTGTAATTGCTTACGGACAAATTCTCTCGCAAGAAATTCTGGATATGCCAAAACTCGCTTGCATAAACGTGCATGGCTCTATTTTGCCTGAGTATCGGGGTGCAGCCCCAATTCAGTGGTGCTTGCACAATGGAGAATCATTAACTGGGATTACATCTATGTTGATGGATGCGTGTATGGATACAGGCGCAATGCTACTTAAGGCTACTACACAAATCGAATTGCTTGATAATTCTCAAGACTTGGCAGAAAAACTAGCATCAACGGGTGCAGATTTATTAGTGGAAACACTTGTAAAACTTCAAAATAAAGAAATTAAACCTATTTCTCAAGATGGAAGTAGGGCAACTTATGCACCTTTGATAAAAAAAGAAGATTATCGCCTCAATTGGTCCCAGAGTGCCATACAGTTACATAATAAAATTAGAGGCTTCTATCCCAACTGCGTCGCAACATTTCGCGATCAAACGATCAAGATTACAGCTACCGCTCCCCTTGGTTCGGATTACGTGAATCAACTACCAGATAAACTTCAAGAAATACAAAATAAGTTACCAGATTTATCAAGCGTTTCGGGGAAACCTGGGGAAGTCGTCAGCATTGTTAAGGGGATAGGAGCAATTGTACAGACTGGAGTTGGTTTATTATTATTACGAGAGGTACAGTTAGCTGGTAAGCGTCCCCAATCGGGATGGGATTTTGTTAATGGTAGCCGTTTAACCGTAGGTGAAGAATTTGGTGTTGTAAGTTAGAAGTTGGCAAGACGGGAATTGTAAAATGAGTGTCCTGTTAAAATATTAAGACAGGATGCTCTTGCTACATACCGTTTTTTTTCGGTACCAAAAGCATCATGCTAGTACCGCTTCGCGGAAGTAATAAGTAATAAGTAATAAGTAAGAAGTTTGATTTTATAGGCTTTTCAGGTATTTTTAATGGTTGCGCCCTTTACGCCGTGTTGTACTAGCAACTTATCTACTTTATGATTTTTCAAAATATTTACAACCTTCGCAAGGTCCTTCTGGATTGACTGCACAGCGGATAATTTCTGAGAGAGCATTGTAGCGACAGCTAGCATTACCAATTACCCAATGTCCGTTGACTAAAGTTTTTTCAGTCGGTCTTTTTGCTGACTGTACGTAAATAGCAATCTTGTGTAAGCAGTAACGTCCTTCCTTTAACTGGTAACGGTGACGACGCTCTAAAACTGCGTAGGTTTTACCTTTCAAGTCAAGATAATTTCCAGGCTGTGGTGTCCAATCAAGTTTTATGTTGCCGAGAGACTGAAGTGTTGAGGTTAAAATAACTTCTGTTTGTAATGAATCTGGCTCCATGAACTCGCCACTAAATTGCTTTACATTATTAATCTTTGGATATTTTAACAGACGAGCTGGATCTGTTTGAATTTGACTTTTTGCCCCCTCGTTGGAACTCCTGCATCCGGGGTTCCCTCATTTTTTTAGCTAAAATTTGTAACCCGATATCTACAAAATACCGGGTTTAGGGAAGCCCTCTATTTTTTTATCCCAATTCTATATCAGATTGCAGCCAATTATCCTCATTATCAAAGAGTAAGACTAACAAAACCAAGCCTACCTACGTGTAGCCTAACTCCGGCCCATCTTTATAAAGAAATCGTATCACTACTCAACCTTAGATTGCTAAGTATTATTAAGACAAATTTTGATTAGGCTTTTTTCTCATATTTAATCTTTTCATAACCTTTATTTTGAGAATAGCCACTAAATATTCTTATATTTTTAACCTCGTTTAAAAATTAATAAACTGCTGTTTTAAAGCTCTAAAATACGCTTTCATTGGAATTTGATAAACTTCTATAAATAGCCAAATGATAATTGCCAAATGGAAACAAAATGTCAGTATAGTCCAAATATAAGGAACCCATGATAAAGGAGCATTTGGATCTGGGGGAAAATTGTAAGCTACTAATCCAATTAAAGTAGTCGGAAGTAATACAAAAGCAACCGTTGCTAAAATATAACCCCAGCCAAATTCAATTCCTTCTAAATGAGCTTCGGTCCAGTAAAACCCATTCCAACGCCAAATCAAAGGAGGTTCCCGAGAAGGCATTTTCAATTCTTGTTCTTCAGGGTTGATGGTAAAAATTTGATGGCAAAAATCACAAGACATAGCCTCCATTAAAGGCATATTTTGAACTTTTCCTACCCTACATACTGGACAGGGATAAACTCCTTTATAGTCTAAGCTCGTAGTCAATTTTTTAGAATTTGGGATTTTAAACATCGGTTGTTAAGAGTTAAAATTTGAGTATAGAACCTCTTTAAGTTTAAGTATTAAGGTTCCACATTATGGGAGTTATAATTTGAAGTTTATTACTTACAACAATAGTTATCGCTCCCGCTATGCATTGTTTTAATCTTGACGTTTCTAGGAGAGTTTGATATCTTCTTGGAATACAAGTTTACCTTACTATTCACTAATAAAGCACTTTTCATTTTTTTCCTTGCGGAATTATCCGTGAGATTCGCTTCATCCTTCATACTTTCGACTCCAATTTCACAGGATCGGAAATTTTCTCTGGGGAATGTACACGACAATGAGTTGCCAGGCTTTAGTCTTTTGATTCCGGGGGTGAAATCCCTCGATATGGAACCTTAAAAATTCTCGCGAGCTACACCATGAGTTAACTGCTTTTAAAGCCTGCTCGGAGATGGAACCTCCTTTTAAGAGGAAGTAGAGAAAAACAAGAAGGCAATTATATTTACTTTAAGGAGAAATTCATTACGAATAATGCCAAACTGGCAGCAATTCCTTATTAAAATTATTAAACTATTATGAAGTTTTTTGAAGATAAGGTTTCTGATGTTACCAAGTGAAAATTATGAATTATGAATGAGAACAATTACTTACAGAATCAAAACTTGCTTTAGCTTTATTTGTAAAAATATCTTATATAACTTAACTAATTGAGGATTATGCCTTGCTACGGGAGGTGAAATACCCCAAATCCTATTTCCTACATTAGTCTGGGCAGTTTTGCCCAGATTTTATGTTTGGGTAACTCATGTAGTTTACGATCGCACCAGTTAAAAAGCCGTACTTGATGAATAGGCAGCAAGTTTCGATAATAATTCTTCATAACTCATATGCGTAACTATAGGTGTCACAATATTCGCTATGGATTTTTCTATAGAGTCTAAAACCCGATTTAAAGCATCTAATACACCTGCGATCAACTTTTTCTGGTGTTTTTCTGATTTTGTTTGACAAGCTGCTTTAATATTTTTGATAATTCTATCCATTGCTTTAGCTGCATTCGGAATGCTTGCTCGAAATAATGCATCTTTAGCTGATTCTAAAAATAAAAATACAGTAGTTAGATCCTGTATTTCAACTCTGACAGCAGAAATTTCTAATGGTTTCATGACATCTACAGCATCCTTTAGATGAATTTCTGCTTTTTGCATATCTTCCAGGGCTGTTTCAGGTTCAGGCATGTTGGAAATGCAAAACGAACTTGAATCATTATCTGCGATCGCATCGGCTAATTTTGCTAAAAAATTTACGATTTTCTCAAGGTTTATATTCATAGGGTTAAAGTCTAAATACAGAGATATTTCCGCTTGTCGAAACATTAATTTATGCTTACGTATATTTACGTAGTTAAATTAAAGTTAAGGTTTATCTTAATCAGTTTATCCTACAGAAAATATAAATTGAGGTCTATCGATATATATTCAAATTAAAGTAAAAAAAAATACTATATTTTAATCGAGTTGAAATAAATAAGGTCAAATATTTACTTGACTAACTAAAAGTTTTTATGCATTGACGGGCACCCATGAGAATTTTTCCAGCTATTCGGGCCTAGTACTCTTTTTCATTAAAATTGACGGGTTAGG
>JBHJJJ010000087.1:0-4849 GCA_050042755.1 Rivularia sp. (in: cyanobacteria) | reverse complement strand
CGACGTAAAGCTATTTGGGAATTAGGGCAAAAAGGAGACTCGCGAGCAATTCAGCCATTGGTAGAACAAATGGTTCATTGTGACTCGCAGCAACGTAGTTTAATTTTGGCTGCTTTAGCAGAAATTGGTACTCGCACTCTTAAACCAATGAATCGCGCTTTAGCGGTATCAATGCAAGATGAAAGTGCCGATGTGCGGAAAAACGCCATTCGCGATTTGACTCGGGTTTATGACATGATGACTCAAATCACTCAAATGCTTGCAATGGCAACGGAAGATGAAGACCCAGAAGTGCAACAAGTCGCAAAGTATGCAATTTCCCACATGAATCGCATTACTATATTACCATCAGAGGAACAAGAAACCTAAAATTAATTAGCCGATTGAGTTAAAGCCGCTCTCCATTATTTAAGCAGGGTATCAACTTGACTGCGAGCCAAAACAGCAACTAACTTGATTGAATTATATTTCTCCGAAAAAACCTTTAGGAAATGGGTTAGCTGTAACAAATAGGACTAACATTTCTTTAAATATTATGGGTAAAATTCAAGATGAACCATACTGGTAGAAAATCCAGCAAGATTACCCAAATGCGCCTTTTAAATATTTAGGGTTTTTGTCTACCGTCTACTAAGGAAATGGAGCAAGTTGTGAGTGTCAGACATTGGTTATGACACATCTTTGAGTGGAAGCATTTGGGAATGTAACAATTGAAGCTTTAGCTTATAGGCTAGAAGTAATTTCCGATAGTCGGGGTGTTTCTGCATCTATCATTCAGGATGGTGCTGTCGAATAAGTACCTGTGCAAATTTTACTTTATTGAATACAAAGTTTTGATTTTACTTACAGAGTAAAACCCCTCCCTATGACATGGGGAGAGGGAAGGGAGTCGGATTTCCCAATGTATTCAACTGAAAATTTATCGACATTTTGAATTTTCGACTTTAAAATCGGGAAAATTTGGAATAGTTAATCTTTTTTTTTCACCTCACTTTTACGGATAAACACTTAACTTACGCGAACTAGGAAATACAGCCTACAAATGACAACTTCCCCATTCATTTCTAGTACAAATAACCAATCGATGCAGATAGAAACTCAACACCCCAAAGCCTTACTTATACCCCAACCTTTGCAACCTGGTGACTTATTGAGAGTAATTGCTCCTAGCGGAGCTTTACGAGAATTTGAAGCATTTAATAGTGGTGTAGAAATTTGGCGCAAGCGTGGTTATCGAGTGGAAGTAATCCCCGAAATAAAAGATAGATGGGGATATCTAGCAGGTAAAGACGAAAAACGCCGCAGTCAATTAGCTGCAGTATGGCAAGATCCAGAATGTCGCGGTATTCTTTGTGCTAGAGGTGGTTTTGGTGCTACACGGCTTTTAGAAGAATGGACGTGGATCTTGCAAAACCAAGAAATTGCCAATACCCATTCTCCAAAATGGTTAATTGGTTTTTCCGATATTACGGCTTTATTATGGAGTCTTTATAAGGTAGGAATTTGTGGGGTTCATGGACCTGTAATGACTACTTTAGCTGAAGAACCAACTTGGTCAACACAAAGATTATTTAATTTAGTAGAAGGTAAATCCCTCGAACCTTTAAAAGGTAAGGGATGGGGGGGAGGTATTGCCATGGGTAATTTACTGCCAGCAAACCTTACTGTAGCCACACATCTTTTGGGTACGCTAATCCAACCAGAACTTGATGGGGTTATTTTAGCAATAGAAGACGTAAGGGAAGCACCCTACCGCATCGATAGAATGTTAACTCAATGGCGTATGAGCGGTGCTGTATCAAAAATAGCCGGGGTTGCCATCGGAAACTTTACTAATTGCGAACCTGCACCAAACATTCCTAGTTTCAGCGTAGATGAAGTCTTGCGCGATAGACTCGGCTCCCTAGGTATTCCCATTGTTTCTAATTTACCTTTTGGACATGAGGCACCCAACGCGGCTTTACCTGTAGGTGCGATCGCAACTTTGGATGCAGATGCGGGGGTTTTGACAGTTAACAGTGAGCAGTTAACAGTGAGCAGTGAACAGTGAGCAGTTAATACAAAAGATCTAGAGACTTTGCATAGCAACGTCTTTATCCTTTTTCCCTCTCCTTAATAAGGAGAGGGATGTCCGCAAGGACAGGGTGAGGTTTTGAATGTATTGAACTCAACCCAAAAGCGCTATAATTCATTAAAAATACTGAGATATCGAGTTCAAAATTGAGATGAAATTACCATGATTGAAAACAGTTATTTAATAGGACTTACTATTTGTACAAATATAAGTCTGGGAATTGGCATAATATTATTGATTTTAATGGCAATTTTAGCTGTCAGAGAAGATTTACAAGGTCCCCAAGATGGAATATATTTAAATATTTTTGTACTATTTTGTTTTGGTGTAGGGGTATCTTTTTCTTCTTTCTTAGTAATATATCCTCTAATGAATATAATATTACAAAAATTTTGGAGTTTAGAATTATATAGAAATGAAATATCTCAAGGGACTTTAGCTTTAAGAATTACAAGTCTATTATTGGGTTTTAATTTTTTAAAAAGTCTATATAATTTTTGGGAAGATATACTGCGAAATAATCAGAATAATCAGAAAAAACCCATGATTAATTTTCTCGGCTTACAAGAGATAAGCTCTGTAATGGATGAGGATGATATTAATGTGGTTCTAGTCAGCCAAAATTTAATTTATGGTGCAGTTACGTTATTACTTTGGATTTTTATTTTTCTGTCTAAATCTTTTTTAGAGCTACGAGTAGTTACGTGGGGGCTATTCTTTATAGTTGATGATTGGGCAATCATATCAGAAAATTTAATCGCATTGAAAGGGAGAGTATTAAAATCGCATAAATTGAGAATTGTATTTTTTAATGCATTGTTATCTATTTTTATTATTTCTGCTTGTTTTAGAGAATTAAATAATCTGTTATTTTCAATTTTTACTTCTTTGATGTTATTTACTTTATTAATCGTAAATGCAAAATTCTTGATTATTAATGATAAGAAAAAGGAAAGAAAAGAAGTTTAATTAATAGAAAAATATAGTTTAACTACAGACTAAATTTGACAGAGCATGACATCAATTTATCTAGAAAGCAAATAATTGATAATTGGTCATTGATAATTGATCATTGATCATTGAGAATTATTCTTCCGCAAAAGACAAAAACCAATAGCTGGAACAACAGCTAAAATCAAAGCTGTTAATCCCTGCTTGACCAAAAATAAAGTGATATCGCGGTGTATTACTGGAATAAAATCTTGGACAAAAGAAACTAATAAAATAGAAATACTAATAAAAAAGTATGAAATAGAAGGTACAAAATTCCACCACCATCCATCTTTTATATACCTCCGCAACATCAGCCATTGCAATAAACCCAACCATAAGCCAGAAAAAATATAAGCAACAGTCGATAAAAATCCAAAAAATGTAACAGCTTGTGGTGATATTGGATTTGTAGAGGCGGCGATAGATGAAATATAAGCAATCCAGGCTGTAGAAACGGTATTGGCGAATAACCAGCCGATTGCAGTTGCAAGCATCCAAGACCAACCCGATATATATTTACTCAGCGGAATGGATTGATCGGCAGCGAAAATCAATGCAAATAAACTAGTAGCAATTAGTTTTGCAATTTTATACCACAGTATCTCATTTTGAGCAAAATCTAGAGGTATATTTTCTCGTAAAATCTTTTCTAAAGCAAGACTGGCAATTCCACCTCCAACCCATCCCAAAATTGTCATAAAAGTAAAGACAAAAAAGAACCCTCGTCGCTCCGAACGAGGTATGAGTAGGAAACTTTGCTGCCTGGGCATAGATAGGTCGGAACTTTGCGAAATCTTTTTAAATAGAGATGGCATAGTGATAAATAATAAGGGTAATTACATATTTTGAAGAATTAAATATGACCAGAAAGCGGAATAGTTTTTCAGCTTACCAATTGTATATTATTTTTTCTATCACGGGATTTACTGGCTTGATGACTTTTGTTCCCTCAGAAGTTCAAGCAGTTACATTTGTCTCTCAAAGAGATGCTTTAAACAGTAATGACGAAGTTGATTGGTTAAGTTTAGGTAAAGTATTTGCTCCAGGTTCTACTAATCCTGAGGATTTTCTACCTAACTCGTTTTCGGCAACATCTGCAAAAAATTTAGAATTAAACGTTGAAATTCCCCAAGTAGATGGATTAACTCCACCATTTGTATTTCAAACCTTACCTGAATCTGAGGGAATTCCGACTAACTTTGCTAGTGGCGATTACCTTTTATTTACAGGTTTTTCACCGGGAACTTTTCCCGCTATTGGAAATCCAGGCCCTTTAAGCATTACTTTTGATGAGCCAGTAAAAGCTGCTGGTACTCAAATTGCTGTAGATGACATTTTTAACTTTACTGTATCCGTTTCTGCTTTTGATGAAGATAATAATTTACTGGGGGCTTTCTCAACTCCGGGTACTTCTTCCTTAGCGCTAGATAATTCTGCGGTATTTCTAGGGGTTACAAGCGATGAAGCTGATATTACTCGTTTTATTTTCCGCACCTCAGAAGGTAATCGTGCATTTGCAATTAATTCCCTTAGTATTGCAACAGTTCCAGAATCAAGTTGTGTTTTGGGTGTTTTAGGTGTTTTGGGTTTAGTTTGTTTATCTAAGGGGAAAAAGTTAGGAGTTAGGAGTTAGGAGTTAGGAGTTATATCAAATCCGTCTGCATCGGAATTATATATTTTTTAACGCAAAGTTACGCCAAGGTAAACGCAGCGTTAGCGCAGCGTGTCCGTCAGGACATAAAGTGCGGTTAAGGGGTGCTCCACGCCACTTCCTACAACGGT
>JBHJJJ010000086.1:0-28088 GCA_050042755.1 Rivularia sp. (in: cyanobacteria) | reverse complement strand
GGCTAACAGTATCTAGCAAATAAGAAACGACATTAATAGGGAACTTTGTCGTCTTCTAACTTGAACGAAGTCTTCAACTTTTTATCAGTATACTTGTTTCAAAACATAAAGTAAGTAATTTTTTAACCACTTAAGCCGTATATAAATTTACTAAAATTCTCTCAAGAAAAGGTTAAGAAAAAGTTTTCTAATGATTAATTTTACTCTTGTTGTGATAGCTACATCTAAAAATCATATATAAGTTGAGAAACTTTTTTTCAAAAAAAACCGCGCCTCTTAATTATGGCGCGATCGCAGTATATCCGGAGAAATCGTGATGTATGAATAATTAGTCATTACTTTAACCTGTCGGCAGCATCCTTATCCCCTTTTCTTCGATCTGATTATTTTTCTCTATGCTTAAATATCTATTTTGGACTAGCTGTAATCTTCTTTTCGTTCTGGGGTAAAGTTCCTAATATACTACGTAAATATAAACCTCCCACAGAGAATAAAAATGATAGGTATGCAATTGCTTGAACTAAATACAAATTTTCTCTATAACCAAATAATACTTTGAGAATTACCCCTGGAAACTTTTTATCCGGCAATATATTTGATGTATTCCACACTATAGGGCCTAATATACAAGAATGAATGTCGGCAAAGCTTTGATAATAGAAACAAAGATTTTCCGGCAAATTATCGGTAAGGGCAAGAGCAGCAAAAGCTTGATCGAATTTACGTAGCGCTCCTACTACTAATCCAGCAACAATTAAGACTAGAAAAATACCCATCACCTGGAAAAATTGACGGATATTTATTTTTACGCCCCATTTAAATATCAGTGCACCAATTAACGTTGCAGTTGCGATGCCAGCAATTGCGCCAATAGTGGGAACAAAGCCCTCTTGAAAATTAGAAGCGATAAATAAAACAGTTTCAAAACCCTCGCGCACCACAGCAATTAAAACTAAAGTAAAAACTCCCCAACCGGCGTTTTTATCTCCTGACAAGGCATTTTGTACGGCTCCCTCAACTTCAGCTTTGAGAAATCTGGCTTGTTTTGTCATCCAGATGAGCATCCAACTGAGCATTGCGATCGCAATTACACCGAATATTCCTTCCATTACAGGTTTAACTATGGGGGCATATTGAGGATCTATCACCCCTGTTGCTTGAATTATCGAAGCAAATAATACTCCGATAAGCGCACTTACTACAATCCCAACGCCTACACCAGCATATACCCAAGGGTTGAGACGAGATTGTTTCGCTTTCGCAAGCATTGCCAGTACTATACCAACTACGAGAGCCGCTTCTACTCCTTCTCGGAGAGTTATGATAAAGGTGGGTAAGGCTGCACTAAAGTTCATTTTTAGTTGTTGATTGTTGGTTGTTAGTTGTTAGGAGTTAGGAGTTAGGAGTTAGGAGTTAGGAGTTAGTGGTTAGAAATAATTAATTCTCCCTCTCTCCCTATCTCCCTATCTCCCCATCTCCCCACCCCAAAAAAGAGCGGGCTATGCCCACTTTTTCAATTAGCTGAAATCGCGTAACATTTTTTTCAATTCGAGATTATGCATCTCTTCTTGTCCAATCATGTTTCGAGCGAATTCTTCTAAGTAAATACTAGCATCAGTAACTGCACCCAAAAATTTCTTATACAGATTTAATGCCTTCTGTTCGTGTGACAAGCTTTCTTCTAAAATATCCTTAACGTTATGCTTGTAGGTTTCTTCCATTGGCGTAATTTTGAGGCTAGGATGCCCATCCATACCTGTCAGAATTTCTCCTACTTGCTGAGCATGAAGTAATGATTCGCTTGCTTGGGCTTTGAAAAAATCTACAATTGGAATCCGATAGGGGCCAGTCACCATCAAGGAATAATGGGTATAGCGTACTACCCCCGCTAGTTCAAATTCCATGATGGCGTTTAATAGGTCAATTGTCTTTTGATTGTCAAGTTCTTGCATCGGACTATAATTCGCGAAGAGGTTTATTCGTAGGGATTTTTTTGAGCTAATAGTTAGGAAAATGGTAATGATAAATGGGAAGTTAAAAGTATTATTTCTAACTTCTGTTTATCTTTCCAGAATATTTCTATTGATATTCCTCACTTTTACTCATCTGTAAATAATTTTAAACTCTTCTTAAAGTTATACTTGCTCAAATCAATCAGTTTTAACTACTATTTTTGTGTAATGGTGCTTTAACTTTTGATGATTTTTTGAGAATTTTGTTCGATAGTATTTACCAGTTTATTTACTTCTTCTAGTGTTTTTGTTGGTGCGGATGGAGGAATTACACTTGGCGTTGCTTTCGATAGCTCGCTCATAGTACTTGCGATCGCTTTGTGTTCAAGAGGATGTGCACTCTTCATTTGGGTAGAAATTCCCTCGTACAAATCTTGAGCATAAAGCACGAAGCCACGAGAATCCTGATATTCAATATCTTCAAAAATTTTACCATTGGCGAAGATATTGAATATTCCTCGTTTGCTATATCTATTACGCCATTAATTACGTTGGTTTTCTGGTACGGCTGCGATGCGAGCGATCGATCGCTCCATCTACAGCTTCCATTGATGATGCAAACCTGGTTTTGACTAAATCGTGCAAACCATCCAAAGTGCTTTTAAATTCCTTGACATTGCGTTCTTTGAGTTGATCTTCGACATCGGCATAAATCTCTTCTACCGGATGTCCTATATGGGGTTCGGCTTGTTTCGGCTCATTCTTATCTAACAAGGTGTACGCCGTACGGCTCCGCATCAAATTCGTAAATCGTTTCCTTGCCATTGGTTACTGGGCGAACTCCATCTGATGAAGAGAATAAACTTTAAACTAATTACAATTTCTTGTCAGTAAGTTATGTGACCCATGTAACAGTGATGAAAAAACGAGTATCCCACCGAACACAGACTAACTAATGAGCCACCCAGCACCCGGTACATGAAAATTGGAAAACGCACAAATCTCTTCACTACTCCCCACTCCCTATTCACGTAAAGAGAGGTAACTTAATTTACATAATTTTTTTTGCGACTATTGTTGACTTTTCAAGTTTAGAGTTGTGAATTTTATGATTCAGATATTATTTGTTTTCACCAAAAAATAAAAATATGAAACCTTTTTAGCTTAAATTTGATAATATTCTAAAAAAAAGTCAAAAAAACAAAAATTAATCATAAGCTACTGATACTTGTATTGTATATTAATCAACCAAAAGGATATTGAGAAGGTATATTCTCAACAATTCACTATTTGCAACTCATATAAAAACATCTTTTCAAAGATAAAAAAAATAACAATTTATCAAATTTATTGAGTAAAATACAACAAATTTACAATTTGCAAACAAAGTATATTTTCAGATATTAAATTAATCTAAAATACATGACCGATAACTACTAAAAATGCCCTAGGGGGGGATTGTATTAGAAAGAAAAATTATGTTTCATATTAATCATCTGCACGTATTATCTACGTAATTTATAGGACTAAGTAAAACTTCTCTTCACTATGCATATTCCTGATGGGTTTGTTTCCGTACCTGTAGCTGCGGCCACTAGCGTAGTGAGTGTGGCAGCACTAGGTGTAGCTTTAGGCCGTTCAAAAGATGCTTTTGGTGTTCGTCGCGCTCCTATTTTAGGTTTAACTACCGCCTTTATTTTTGCCGCGCAGATGATTAATTTCCCTGTTGCGGGTGGAACAAGCGGCCACTTATTAGGAGGAGCTTTAGCTGCAATAGTATTAGGTAGTCCTTGGGCAGGAGCCTTGTGTATTGCGACTGTATTAATTATTCAGGCTGTATTATTTGCCGACGGTGGAATTACTGCCTTGGGTGCGAATATTTTTAATCTGGCATTCATTGGAGTGTGGGTAGGTTGGAGTTTAACCCAAACTCTACATCGACTGATGGGAGGTTCAAAAAGCCGTGTACGTTTAGCATCTGGAATTGCGGCAGCTATAAGCGTAGTAGTAGCAGCGATTTGTGCAGCGCTACAGTTAGCAATTTCGGGTACTGCCAATTTAGGGGTAATTTTACCGGCAATGGCAGGAGTGCATATTTTGATTGGTGTTGGAGAAGGTTTAATTACCGGAGGAGTGCTGGCTTATTTAGTTAAAGCGAGGCCAGATTTATTACCGGGGAATGATGAAGAGCAGATTCGCAGTTGGGTTGTTCCTGTCGTCAGCATTCTTTTGATTGCAGGATTGCTATCATTGTTTGCTTCGGCTTGGCCAGATGGATTGGAAAAAGTAGCTGAAGACACGGGTTTTATCGACTTAGCTGAACAAATAAGGATTTCAATACCAACGCCTTTTGCAGACTATACATTCAACGAAAATGAGGGTATCGGTACAAGTATGGCTGGAATTTTGGGAAGTATAGTTTGTTTTGGCGTTGCATGGGGTATTGCACAAGTAGTGAAACCAAAGAATGCGTAAATTTTCTCTGACTTTGAGGTTGCAGCTGTCTTTAATAATTGTAATTGGGGCAGCTTTTCTAAAATTGAATGCTTGGTATTGGTTGTGTGGTTATGGAATAATAGCGCTTTGTTGGGCTGTTTCATTGCGCGTACCAATTCGTAAACTTACAGGTTTATTAGGTTTAGAACTAATATTCCTATCATTTCTAGCCTTACCTTTAGGTTGGGAACGAGCTAGTTTTTTGTTAGTTCGTTCTTTTGTGTGTTTGTTAACAATGAATAGTTTTTTGTTGACTTTACCGCCTCATAGTTTTGGTATTGCTCTTAAAGGTTTGCCTCTACCGAGGGCTTTAAAGGAGACTTTGTTGTTAGCCGGGCAATATTTAGAAATTTTGCTGGGAGAAGTAACTCAAATGCAGCGTAGTGCAAAACTTCGCGGTTTAAATGGTGTGGCTGGATGGGTACGCTACGCTAATGCTTCTATGATTGGTGCTTTGTAGCTTCGCAGTCTCGATCGTGCCGAAAGAGTCTACGCTGCAATGATAGCTCGCGGTTACAACGGAATGCTACCTGTTGATTCGACACTCAGAATTAAAGAGCGTTTTGCTGTGGTGGCAATGGGTATTTTAGCTATTAGTTTGACTGTAGCTTCTTACCAGTTAGCTCTGAGTTAGTTGATGTATTTTAGGAATGGCCGCAACTGGCATATTTTCCTTGTAGGGTGCTGTGACACTTCGATTGATTGTAAACGATAAACTAAGCTTTTCGTGTCACGCACCAACCAAAGTCTTGTGACAATTGCGGCCATTCCTGAATTTGTCAAAAATTTATTTGTTGAGACGTTGCTACATCCGCATCTGATTGCGAATGCAACGTCTTTCAACATGTAAATATCAATTGTGCAATTTAACTTTATCTATACCAACAATTAACAATGCAAAATCCAGCTATTGTAGTTAAAAATATTGCTTATTCTTATGTCAATCAAGAACCAGTATTGCATGATATTTCTTTCAGAATAAATGAAGGAGAAAGAGTTGCTTTAATGGGGCCAACTGGTTCGGGAAAAAGTACATTACTAGAAAATTTGATTGGTTTAAAACAACCAACACAAGGCAAAATTATCATTAATGATATTCCACTGGAACCGAAAACTTTACCAGAAATACGGCGTTATATTGGATTTTCTTTTCAAGATGCGAACGACCAATTATATATGCCTACAATTTTAGAAGACGTTACTTTTGGCCCCCTGAATTACGGCGTACCTGTACCAGAAGCGATGGATATAGCACGACAATTGTTAATTGACTTTGGTTTAGAAGCTCATGCCAAACGCTCCGCACACGAGCTTTCTGGAGGGCAAAGAAGACTTGCAGCCTTAGCAGCGATTTTAGCTTTAAAGCCTGATATATTAATTTTAGACGAACCAACTAATGGACTCGATCCGGCATGGCGGCGTAATTTAGCTCAAGTATTGTTAAATTTACCAGTCAAAGTAATATTAGTCGCTTCCCACGATCTAAATTGGTTGAGTAGAGTTACCGAACGTGCTTTGGTAATTTCAAGTGGCAGCATACACGTAGATAGTGACATTAAGCCACTTTTAGAAGATCGCGAAACTTTGGAAAATTTGGGTTTACCGGTAGGATGGTGATAATATGCCAACAAGTTATGGGGAACAGAGATAATCTACCCAAAGAATAGGAATACAATTGGAGAAAATCTTGGATGAATAAATTTGACGATATTGAAATCGACCTTAAGGGTGTTGATTTTGATTCTCTTGAAACTGAAGAGGATTTTCGTACAGAAGCACAGAAATTGCTCCCAGAAGTCTTAGTGCAAGTCGGAGAGGCAATGGCTGAAAAAACCTGGGAAGAATTGCAAAAAGAAATGCAAAAGTCAGGAACTAAATCTGGTGCTTCCCAGAGTGCTAAACGTAAATTTATTCAAGAAACAAAAAGAACCTATCAACGGAATGCTAGTAGTAGAGATAAGCGAGAAATTGAGGATTATATCATAGAACAAATCCGTTTATATAAGTAATTAATAATTAACTTTTAAATTACTCTCCTTGCCTCGTTTCAGATTACCTATAGTTTAGGTTGGGCTGAGGATAGACTGGGAACTACAGTACTAGATTTGGCCATAATTCTGCTGTAATATTTTGATTAGCTTTTTGTAGGTTGTAGTAGAAAGTCCATTCACCATTTTTGCGGATTCCAAAGACGCTAGCTAAGCCTGCACGACTTAAATAAAATTCTGGATCTAAAATTGATGTAGCGGCTTGAGAATCAAAAATATTATCGTCAATTAACTGATGTGCCATATTGCCGTAAAAACGGGTATATTGTTTTAATTGATGTTTTCTATATGCTGCGATTTGTTCTTCAAAAGACATTCCTTCTATATCTAGGCTTAGTCTTGGTGAATCATAATTAGCATGAATGACAACCGGGTTTTGTCGAGTACCGTTAATCATTAAGCAACAACCATTTAGGTTAGGTGTAAGAAAGTAATCTGCTTTATCTGCTAATTCGAGCATATAAGCTTTTCCGCTACTCCAGGGCAGAAAATATGTTTTAAATTCAGTAGCTTTATTTGTTGCTGTTGGTTGAAATATATAGGAATTATCGACGTTTTCAACTAAGTATATATCACGAGTAGCGGTACTATTTGGCAACTCGTACAGTTCAATAGATTCTGTAATTAAGTCTGGTGAATTATCTTTTTCCTGAACTCGAACATTAATTGTTTGAGATGTATATTTACTTGTATCGGGATTTATAGTCTGAATTTTTAGTTTTTTATTACCTAAAAATTTAATTGGATTTGCGGTAAAGTTGTTGAATACTTGTTTACCTAATTGAATTGAATGAATCGGGATAGTTTCATTCATCAACGCTAAATCATGTTCAAAATCAGCATAATTGAGTTCTACAAGATGATTTTCTTCTGTTGATTGTGAAGGTTTAAGAGTTAAAGCTTTACTTTCTTGGGCATCTAATAGGCTATCAAATTCATCAAAACGTTTTTCTAAGGATATTGTTCCTAAATCAAAGGAGTTGGCATAAGCCATGTTTTGAGCGATTTTATCAAAAATGGCGTGAGGATTTTCTGTTTGTGGTTGGGGTGATGGAGGTTGTAATTTTGGTGTATTTGTTTGTTGATTATTATTTTTAGTTTGACTTAATGAAGATGTATCAGTTTTCTTAGGTTGTTTTGGCTCGTAAACTTTTGCACCACTGAGGATAGCTTGAATCTCGGTTTCAAATGATTCTGTATCTTCTTGGGATGCTGGTGGTAAAACTTCTGGAATTATTTTTTCTGGAGTTTGATGATTATTTTCTTCTACTTCAAATGATTCAACTTCAATAGTTGAGATATCATTATCTAAATCGAAGTCAGTTTGTTCGGTGGTTGTGTAGTCTAAAGAAGCTGCAAAACTATCACCTTGATATTGTATTTCGATCGCTTCATTATAATCAAAAGTCATTGCCTGAGCTTTTTGGCTGCGAGACTTTTTATGGTTACGTTTTTGACGTTTTTGTTTATTACAACTGACTTTTGAGAGGCTTTGTTGTAATTCCAAAATTTTATTGTTAGCAGAATGTTCGTAATTCAACATTTTGGCAATCCTTTGATATTTTTTATTTTCTTTGATTTGATATTCGGGTTTCGCGTTTCGTCGTTGTAAAATTAATTCTTGCTCAAGCGCTAAAAGTTGATTACTATATGAAAAATCTGGTTGAGATTCAGATAATTTATCGTTGTTTAATAATTTTGTTTGAAATTGATGATTTTGACTATGTTTAACAACTTTCTTTTGTTTGAGTAATTCTTCCTCAAGAGCCAGAAGTCGGTTGTAATTCGAGGAAAACATAATTCATAACTCCTAATACCAATTCTGTATGAGGCTGCGCGCTCATCGCTCTGGGCTTAAAAGCTGGAGCTATAGTTACGAAGCCCACCTCCGTGAACTAAATTAAGCGCATCTTTATAAAGAAATGGTATAACTCCTAACTCCTAACTATCCTTGGATATTCATGCTGACAATAGCATAAGGATCTAAAGCAATTTTGAGATTATTTAAGGAATGATTTAAATTGTCTTTATTTACCCGCAAACGTAATTGATTGGCGTTAGCTTCTACTATTTCGACAGTTTCATCATTGAGTAACGCTACGGGGAATTCCTGTAAAGAGCTTGCCATTGCCAGATTTTCACCTTGCAGGGTTAAAACTGTATCTCCTTGAGCTTGAGAAACGCTGACTTTAGAAACTTTTGGAGCAAATTGTTTGCGGCGAGATTGGTTAATTAAATTTGCTAAATTTTTGTAATCAACTTTATTTTTAGTCACTTTTTTTAAATCTACTTTTCTTTCTTCTACAGTGCGTCGTAAATCTTCGGCAGATTTAATTCCTAGTTTTTGTAATTGCTTGCGTTTTTCCTCTGGAATATCAATTTCTTCTAAAGCAATTTCATCTGTACTCAAAGGTTGTCTGGTGACTTCGCGAATTTGATTGTCGCGGATTGAACCAAGTTGAAATGATACTTTTGATGCTCCTGAATCTCCTGGTTTTGCTGTTTTAAAACGTACTGTATCGCCATCAAATTCAGGAAATATTTGTAATTCTAAAGATAAATCTTGTACCGTATAAGTTAGTTTGCGGTTTAACCCTTTGACAGCTAATGTATCTTGCGCTCTGTCTAATTCAAATATGAGTGAATCTAAAAAAGATTCTAAATTCCATGACTCATTACCTTTACTCTTCATCATCTCTTACCACCTTTAGTTTCATCTGGTGAAATACAGGTAGAATGGTTGTTTCTGTTAATTGAGTCGGTGGCGAGCCATGCAATGTCACTTTACCGTCATCATCTACCGTGACTCCAATTTCTACTGGCATATCCAAGCTTACATCTTCAACTGCCATCGCTAAACCTGAATTTTTATCTTCAATATGCATACCGTAATTTACCAAATCATGTATTAACTCGGCAAAGGGTTGTTGTAAGCTATCGACAAAAATTTCTGATTCTGGTGTCGTTGGAATAAAATCAATTTGTTTATCTAATTGTTCCATTTTTTCAGTTATCAGTTATTGTTGATTTTATGTACTTGTACCAATAAAGTGAACAACTCCAGGCATGGGGAAGTTAACTATTTCTTCTGATAGCTCTAAAATATGTCCGTTTTCGTTTATTTTCTCGGCTTTTTTCAGCACAATATTTTGTATTTTCATCTCTGGATAAACCCAAAGAGCAACTGTATCCCCAATATCTCCTTTAAACTCTATTTGGGTACGAGCAGCGTAATGAAAATATTCTTTAAATTCTGAGGATAAAAGGGCTGTTAATTGTGCTGATTCTAACGGTGAATAATTGGAAATATTCCCCAAAAGTTGATTGAGTATATAAGGGCTACAAATTAAACCAGTTTTTAATTTACCTGTCTGACGTTTCCCTTTTGTTTCATCTATTTTGACAAGGGTTTGCATGCGAGCATGATTATTTCTTTCCGGCTCTAAAATATAATAGTATTTACAGTCAAAAGTAATACGTCGTAGAGACTTAGAAAAACTACCTTGCCAAACTTTGTGCCAGTAAGAGCGTAATTTATCAACGTTGTTGAGGGAAACTACTTCCGCAGTACCTTGAATGCGATCAAAATAATATTCATCAATTAAAGTTATTAACTGCGTCATGCTGCTGCCAAGTTTGATTTTGGCTTTGGTTTGTTTCGATTTTCCTTGCCATACCAAAGTGGCGCAAACTAAATAATCTTCATTTTTTTTCAGTATTTTTAATTGTTCTGCAGTAATTTTGGGAACTATATTTATAATTCCAAATGTCACATTATCTACAGGGAATCGACGTTCAATTAATACTTCTAATGTCGTCGGATTTTTAACCAGTAATTGTATAAAACCCTTTTTGATAGAGCGAGGAGTTTCAACTTCTAAAGGAAAAGATAAATCGCGATCGCCATGATATAAAATACGCGATCGTCCTTGTAATAATAGACTATTCACGTTAGAAAATTTCAGCTTTACTTTTTCTACCCTTTGATAGTTGAGGCTAGAAGTTGTTTTCCCTAAACCCAAACTCAAATTTAAGAATAAATCATTGATTTCCCTGGAATCTGTATGAGCAGGCATGACATTTTCCAAATGATCCAAAGTTCGCTTTTCCGATTCTTGAATCATTCCACCGACTTGTTTTAAACCATCAGTAACAGCACCCATTAATTTATTTGCGGGCATATTTTCCATTAAGGTTTTGATTGTATCTGGCGTTAATACCTTTTCTAATAGAGGCATTAAAGCTGGAAGCTGTGCCAACAAAGCCGCAGGTACAGCCATTTCTTCAGCTAATTCGGGTGGCTTAGATAAACCATATGCCGTTTCTTTTGAAACCGACATTCGCCGTTTTGTGGTGCGTGGAGGTTTTCGTCTTGTAGTTACTGCACCCACAGGTTGAGCAGTTATAGGAGTTGGTAAAACCTTGGGTATGGTAGCAGTTGCAGGTGCGTTGTTTCCTACCTGTTGCAACAAGGAAGCTATCAACTGAGCAGTTTCTGGATTGGAAGCAGCTTGAATAATTTGAGACATTACATTCCCTCCTGATTCAATGCCATTTTCATTTGTACCGTTATTTCCCGCTACCGCACCGAGGAGATTGCCTAACATCGGTAAAGCAGTTGGTAGTGCTTGTTTTACCGTTGGTAAAACTTTAGGAATCAAAGTTTTCAAAGCTCCAAGAAACATCGCAGAGCTAATCGGTTTAGTTTAGCGATAGAAGAAGGGAACAGTTTCTAAAGGATGATTTTCCATACTCAAGGAAATTATAGGTGGGGTAAGTATATTAGTACTAGGAATAATATTAATAATTGGAGAAATTGCTGGTCCAATACGATTTTTAGTCCGAAAACTAGTAACTTGTATATAGCGGTTATTGCGATCGAAATCTTCGCTGGGTATTTCTAAAATAGTTCTTCCTAACTTTGATTCAGCTAAAGGACCAAATAATTCTGATATAAAGAGAGGATTTTGTAGCTTTTTTAAACCCTTATTAAATAAAACCTCTTTGTCGCCAATAGCATAACTATAAAACCGATTTGTACCGATATCCACAGAAAACTTATATCGGTTATTATCTACTTCCAGAAATCGGATAATAGCAAGAGCCATAAAAACAAACACCTCTCCAAAAATCTCATAAAAACTCCGCGCACCTCCGCGCATACCTCAGCGAGACTCTGCGTTAAAAAATTTATTTATATTTACTCACTCCCCTCCGGAAGTTGCTGTTGATTATCCACCTCCCCAGCACCATACATACTCGCAAAATTATCTAACTTAAAATAATCAGACTTAAAATTTATTTCTACTGAGCCTGTAATATTAGCTGATAAATCTGTGGTAGAAGTACTCTTAGCAGAAGAAACACTAATTTGAGTTCTTTTCTTAGTTGTAGTTTTGCCACCGCTAAACAATCCAAAGAAACCACCGCGTTTATTTCTACCGCTGACTGTTTCTCGAACATCTTGCGCCATATCTCTTTTTTGAATATTCTCAGTTGCTTTGACATCAAACACAACAGCGGCTTTTACGGTACCTTTTTCAACTACTAAACGAGATATCCCCATTAATATAGTTTCTCGTAATTATGCCCGTTGTTCCCTTGCCATTGCCAATTTAGCATCCATTATTTTGGCTTTAATTTCGTTATCTCCCATATCAATTGGTTCGCCATCTTTATCTGTTAAAATTGGCTGATTTCCACCTTCATCTGGAAATTTTAAGCTAAACTGATTGTTTTGATTTTCTGCTAAATAACCAAAGGCAGAAGCATTATCAATTTCGTTAACAAATTTAGAAAGCGATGCCGTAGCAGCTTTCATTAATTCGCCATAAGTTTCCATTTGTTGGATAGTGACATTTAAATTGGCATCGAAGACAGCTTGTAATAAATCCTCTACAAATTGAGGAAAGTCAACCGAATCGATAAAGTCAGCACCAATATCTCCAACTTCTCCAATACGTTGATTATCATGTCTTCCTTCATCAATTTGACGGCTAGCACCGCGCTCTCCTAATTGTGTTGCCAACCCATTTTGTTTGGCTAGTTTGTCATATTCTTTATTAACTACTTGTTTGTAAACTTGCATTTGTTCCCCACGCTCCATTTCTCGGAATGAAGAGGATTGCGATAATAAATTGCGAGCATTAGCGCGAGCTTGTTCTTTTAATTCTGTATGAGTCGGCATTTAATTTATTCTCCTATTTTCCAACAATTATTAAACCCCAGAGTCAACCGCTTCGCGGAAGTCAAAAGTCAAAAGTCAAAAGTCAAAAGTCAAAATAATTACCAACTCCCAACTCCCAACTCCCAACTACTAACTCCTAACTCCTAACTCCCAACTACTTACATTTCCCAATCATCAAAATCATCATCTTCCTCATCTTCATCATCCATATATGAATTATCCGAGTCAAAGGAATCATCATCGCTGATGGCTGCTTGTGCAAGAATCCAAGCTTCTCCAGCACTGAGAAAGGCTCTAAATTCATCTTCCTTAACGCTACCTTCGCTAAAATTGGCAATCCATTGAAATACCTTGTTGCCTTCCACCGCCAAACTACGTAAAGCCGCTGTTTGGATATTCATCCTTAAATCTTCCTTGGCGACTTGCTCGATAACATTCCACATACTCTTGCGTCTGCCGCCGAAATGATTGACAATTTCTTCACTCTTGATAATGGCGATCGCATCTTGTAAGTGAGCGTAATCTTCATGTACCTGACGATGTGCCATTCCCGTCATAAATTCGGTAAGGTTATACTGCAAATTCTTGGTTGCTTGGTAAAGTGGAGCGCGGGAAAGATGAATTTCTGAGGTGTTACCGCTTTCTGATTTACGAATATATTCTGCAACTTCCGACATTAAAGCGTGCCAATATCCCCCAAATGATTCGTTAGGAATCATATTCGCAAGCAATCTACCATTACCTTTATTAAGTACGCGTTTATACAACATTCCGCGTTCTTCTGCGGTGGAACGTTCGCTGCGTCGTTTATGAAAGCGGTAAAGATCTGTCCCTGTCTTGCCTTCAGTAATATCAAGAAAGCCGCTAGCCCAACGCAATACTAAAGCATTGGCAACATTAAATACCTGCATGCGATCGCCAATTTGATAGATATAATCTAGCGCTCCAGCTGCTTTAATATTACTGGGTAGAACACCTTGTTCTTCGATAGTTTCAAAGGTATCTACTGTAAAATCCCAGGAGATTTCACTACCTCTGGTGCGTGCGGTATCGAGTGGATCGTCGGAATCGGTACTTTGTTTGCGAGCTTCGTTGTAAGCTAAAACAAAGTAATCGTCGTATAAGCCTTCCTGAAAATCTTCAGCAGATTTAATTTCTACCCCTAATTTAACCAGGTAATCAATCATTGATTGTTTAACACTGGGTGTAAAAGCAGTTTTGGCAATGATTCCTCGATTGATATACTGGTTGATGTAATAAGGTAAATCGCCTTCTTTATAAAGAGTAGAAAGAATATCCATTACCGCAGGCTCAACTTGCCCTTTACGGATGGGAATTCCCCTCTCTAAAGTTAAATCATCAAGGCGCTGCCACTGTTTGCTACTTTCTTTTAATCTGACTCTTTTAGCACTAATTACTTTATTAACAACTTGTGCTAAAAAATATCTTCTTGGTAATTGTTCAATAGAGCGCATTACTGAACTATAAAGCCCTGCGGAATCATCATCTTGGACGTTATCTTCTGTTAGAGCTTTTTTAATTAAGCAGGCATAAATAGTAGAGTTTGACAATAATAATCTAATTACATCTTTGATTCCACCAGTACTATTTAAACGTTGTGAAAGCTCGGCGATTTTGCCCAATAATCCTTCTCTTACAAGATATTCTTTGGGATTTCCCTGCTCCGATTCAGAATATTTCTTTTGATAAAACTCTTCCGTCTCCTCCAAAGCTCTGAGAGCATAATCATCTATTTCAAATTTCGGAGGGCTAATTTCTAAAACTTTATCTGCTGGATGGCTGGCGTGATTGGAATTTGTTGCTAGCATAATATTTTTGATAGTTGATAGTGGTTAGTTGATGGTTGATGGTTGATAGTTGATAGTGGTTAGTTGATAGTAATTATTTGCTATTTCTCTCTTTTATCTTCCCTCGGCGCTCTTTGCATCTCTAGGATTTTTGAAATCAGTAATCTTCGGAGAAAAAGATAGTAGTTATCAGTTAATGATTGATAATTACTTCTTGACTGTTTAAACGTTAATTTCTTCAGGTAAATCGAATAAATCTTGCAGTATCAACCAATTAGCATTTTCTTCATCGGAGGCAAGTTTTTTTAGTTCATCTGTATTTTCATCTCCAGGAGTTTTACCGTTATCGGATGAATCTTCTTTCTCGTCAGTTTCCGATGATGATTCGGTTGTTGTATTTGAATCGGGGATATCAAATAATTGAGCAATAGTTTCCCAGTTGTATTTATCGTAAACATCCTCTTGAGAGGTAGTCTTTTCTTGTCGAGCTGCATCTTTGGCTGTTTTTTCAGCAATATTTCGATGCTCGATGGCTTTTGAAGCTGCTTCTTTCGTTTCTTGTGCGGCAGCTTTTACCTTTCCTAAAGCGTTTTTAGCATCTTGTTGAATTTGTTTAATTTCTTCAGCTTTAGTAACTGCTGATTCTGGATTTTCTTGTGCGGCTTTGCTGATATTTTCTGCTTCAGTCGCCTTATCGATAACAATTTGTGTTTGTGTTTCTACTTCTTTAGCTTTATCTTTAGCAAATGATGCCTTAGTTAATGCATCATCTGCCGCTACTTGAGAAGCTTCGGCAGCGATTTTAGCATTTTCTGCTTCTAGAGTACCAGCTTCTGCGATCGCAGTTGCTTCGGCGGCTTGTTTGGCTTCGAGTGCAAAGTCTTGAGCAACTTTAGCGGCAGTTTCAGCCATCTCTACAGCTTTTAAAGTGTTGGCTTTTTCTTGTTGAGATTGTTTTGCAGCGGTTTTAATTGCCGTTAGTGCAACAGATATGACAACTTGTGCGGCAGCTTGCTTTGCTTCATCCCTAGCTTTTATAGCTTCAGACTCTGCATCTTTAGCTTTATCTTTAGCATCCTTAGATTCCTCTTCGGCATCTTTAGCTTTATCTTTAGCATCTTTAGATTCCTCTTCAGCTTCTTCTGCTTTATCCTTGGCATCTTTAGATTCATCCTTGGCTTTCCAAGCTTCATCTTTAGCTTGCCAAGCAGAATCTTTGGCTTCTGTAGCTTCATTTTTAGCTTGAAAAGTCTCATCCTTGGCTGTAAATACCTCGTCTTTAACAGCCAAAACTTGCTGCAAATTAGTAGAAACTTCTTCTTTAGCTGTAAATACCTCATCTTTAACAGTTAAAACTTGCTGCAAATAGGTTGAAACTTCTTCCTTGGCTGTAATAGCATCTTGTTTCGCACCTTGAGCATTGGCAACAGCGTTTTGTAAATCTTCTAATAGTCTTTCAAAATCTTGTTTATTAACCCTCTCAAGAAGACAAGCCCAAGTAAATCCACCAACAGCACCATCGGCGAAAATTGCTTCTTGTCTCTGGAAATCTTTTACAGCATCTTCGGTAACAATACCAAACCAACCATCAATCTCCCCCTCATATAAACCAAGAGTTGTTAAATGCCTTTGTAACTCTTGAACTTTTGTACCTTTATCATCAAACTTCAGCCCTTTCATAATCCACATCCTAAATTCTCAGTTTGTAATCAAGTAATCGTAATGCATCAATTAAATTCAACTTGCCGAATCCCGCTTTAGGATGCTTAAAACGAGAATCTATTTTGTCAGCCGTATGCTTGAGAATATATTTAACTTGACTGTCAGATAACCTCATATCCTTTTTTTCTAAAGCATAGGATTTAAGCATCGCCACCGCACCGGCAATAAACGGCGAAGCATGGGATGTGCCGCTGGAAAAAGCATAATCGTCATTTAAATAAGCACTATAAATATTCGTACCCGGAGCCACAAAACTAACTTGCTTGCCATAAGTCGAAAAACTCGCAACCTCACCAGTTTCATCAATTGCTCCAACGGCAATCGCATAAGGTAACGCACCTGGATAATAAAACTGCTGGGCACCATCATTACCAGAAGCCGCCACAATAGTTACACCCTTACGCTCGGCATAATCCACAACTTCCTGATGGGGTAGCCCGCCACCAGTGTGACGAATACCCAAACTCATATTAATTACATCTGCACCCTTATCAATCGCCCATTTTATACCCGTATTAATGTTATCCACCAATCCCGCACCCACTCTCTTCTTCCCCCGCTGTAATGCTCCTAAAACCCTCACTGGTAAAACCTTACAGCGAGGTACAATACCGACAGGCATTCCTACACCTTTCGCAGCGATAATTCCGGCAACATGGGTACCATGCCCTACTTCGTCATCGGGTATATCATCGAAATCTAAATAATCTCCCAGAAACTTATCCGCACCATCGATAATGTTGACAAAATCTTGTCCCGGTAACAACACATCTGCCAATTCTGGATGCGACAAATCAATCCCAGTATCCAACACCGCCACCGTAATTCTCGGTACCCCTAGAGTAAAAGATTGTGCATCTTCTAAATAAATTTCCTTGCGCGATCGCCAATCTGTTTGTACGCTCATTTGAGATGGCATCATCGACGGTAAATTAACTTTACCAACTTCGCCAATTTCCACAGACTCAACAATCGGTAATAAAGAAATTTCCTAAATTAACTCCCCAGGAATCTGAGAATTATGTTGCAAAATCAAACGATAAATCCGATTTAAACCACTCGCTAACTCTTCCTTCCCCCAATTTTTACCAGCAGATTTATATTCTTTTGTTACCCAGATTGGTAACTTATACTTAGTAAAAATTTTATCTATCGCACCATCAAGCTTATCGCTGGCAACTCTCTTGTTATCCAAGATTTCTTGCCAGTGGGGGAATTTCCGTTCGAGTATCCCTTGTCTCAACTTTAGCCGAATGTGCTGTTTCAATGGCTTTGATATTGCAAAAACATCATTTGACAAGCACTTTTTATACTAATTGCAATTACCATCGCCTTTTCAAGCATTAACAATTCTTTATAAATACTGAGATAAACAAGATTTAATTACTACTATTCGTTAAGCATTGTTAGCATTAAAGTATCTAAATGTATATTGAAATATCAAGGGTTGAAAGTATAAATTAGTCACTACAGAGAAATTTATCAGTTAAATTTACCACTTATACAAATAGTAATTTTTATTACAATTGCTTGAGTATAGAGGTAGTGGCATATAGATGTAATAGTTTTGTTATCTGAAATCAACCAATTATTCAGAGGGTAAATTATGAGTTATAAAAACGTACAATTTATTTCTTACTGCATTAATACAGCACCTAAATTCATGTGGAATGGAGTCACTGGAAATAGGAAAAAATATTTAGGTTTAAATGACTTTAAGTCAACTAGAATAGAGAATAATCAAGAAGAAAGAAAAGATATATCGGCAAGAGTAGAATTAGTTAAAGCTGCCCTAAATGAAGCTGATAGTCAAATTCCTGAAGATAAAGATACTTTGAAAATATTTATGATTCCGGAATTTTTCTTTCGAGGAAAACAAGGAGTATATAGTTTAGAAAATATTTTAGGTGCCTCTAATCCGAATGAAAATTATACTGAAGAACCTTTAATAACTCAACTTCAATCCCTGGTAAAAGATAAAAAGTGGAAAGATTGGTTAGTTGTATTTGGCAGCATTTTAGGAACATCAGCACCAGCAGCAAAATCAGTAACTAACGGAAAATACGACCAAGTTGATATAAATGCACTCAAAGAAGCATATAATTACACTTTAATTCAAAAAGGTGGCTTTGGCGATCTCAACTTTGCCCATCAACACGCTAAAGTTGTAGCCAAAGAATACAAGTCTCAAGTTGATTTTATTCAACAGCCTGAATTTATGGGTGTTGGTATTACTTTGGAGCGCGTATTACATCCAATACGAGCCAATCCGGAAAAATTAAGAACTCGCTTTTTAGAATTAATCGGGTTACCTGAAAAATTTAAAAATGAGTTAAGAAAAAGTAACCCGATAGCGAATCCCGCAGAACTATTTACTTATGCTAAAAACAAAATACAGGAAATAATTCCAACCATTAGCGAAAAAGAAGTTGAAGAATTGATTAATACTGATATTCAACTTTTGACAAATTGGGTAAAAGAAGATTCAAGAAGAGCCTTAGTTTTAACAGATTCAGCATTTTGGCAAAAGAATAATTATCCCTTCATTCCTACAATTATAGAAAAATATCTAATCGCAAAAGGAGAACAAAAGCTTCTCACTAAAGAAAAATATTTTGCCGGAATTGATTTAGAAAAATTTGCTCAACTCAAACCGTATTTACGAGATTTTATTGGTATAAATAAAGCAGATGACAACGAACTAAAATCTATTAGTAATTTAACACCGATTGAAATAGCTTTATGGAATTCTCAAAGAGATTTTGTGAAAAATCTCATCGAAATAGATGAAAATACTAAATACAAAAAGCTTGAAGCCGAACTTGATAAATTCAAAACACCTTTCTACAATCAATTAAAACAACTAATTAAAAGATATCTGATCTCCAAAAATGGAGAAGAACTATTATCGGTATTAAACTATGAAGATTCATCTGTTTTTACCATAGACGATCTGACCTTTGGATTAGAGATATGCTTAGATCACTTAGTAAAACGTCTGAAAAATTCCAGAGAACTACCTAAAATTGATATTCAGTTAATTCCATCTTGTGGTATGTCTATCGTTAAAGATGCCATCGTTGCTCAAAAAGATGGATATGTTTTTAATTGCGATGGTGCAAGTAACGGATTCAATGATAATCAATATGTAGGTAGCGATAAATCAGCGAATAACTCTTCTCATAGTAATCTTATAAAAATCACCAAGGATACACCACCACCATTAACTTACAGCTTTACAAATATGCCGGCTACTTATATAGTTAATCCTCCAGCATCATGGGCTGCAAAATCAATTGATATTGATGATTTATATGCAGAAGGTGCCGGAAAATTACATATTTATCCAACACAATTGATATCAGAAAAATTAGCTGAGGGTAAAAGTATTATTCCCCAGAGCCTGTCGAGCTTTAGTTTTGCTTACTCATCCGAAAAATCTGTTTTAATTAACGGCATGAAAGTCCTCTTCGATAAATCTGTATCAGTTTATCCCGTAAATCTGATGGAGAAAGATAAGTAGGTAGACATCTCAAAGAGTTCCGCGATCGCAATAATTTTTCCTACCCACCCTCCTAAAACTTCCTTCAAACCATAATTAAATCATAATCAATCCTCCCTTGACTGATGAAATTTAGGGGATAAAAATATTAGTTAAAATGAAGCAATTTATCGCAGGAATTGACCATTTAGTTATAACCGTTCGCAATATAGAAGCAGCATGTAATTTTTATAGCCAGGTTCTCGGTATGCAGGTAGTCACCTTTGGTGAAAACCGTAAAGCATTACAATTTGGAGAGCAGAAAATTAATTTGCATGAAGCAGGAAAAGAATTTGAACCAAAAGCACTTTATCCTACATCAGGTTCAGCAGATATTTGTTTTATAAGCAATAAACCGCTTTCTCAAATCAAAAATCACATCATTTCCTGTGGTATAGATATCATATCAGGTCCAGTCACGAGGACAGGAGCTATAGGAACAATTGAATCTATTTATCTACACGACACCGACGGAAATTTGATTGAAATATCGAATTACCGGAACACTTAACAAAATACGGAATCATCCGATACTATAATTCCGGTACTGCTAAAAGTAGACTATTAATGTTTAACTGTAATAAATATAAAGTAACTGCTTCTATTAATCTTACTCTTGTCTTACTAATTACTGGTTGTAACGAAAGCAAGCTAGCTCAGTGTCAGCGACTTATTAAAACGATCAATGAAGGAACTTCTCTAATTGAGAAAAATAAAGGCTCCCAAGTCACATTAAGCTTGGGGTTAGCAAAGGATTTGAAAGATGTTACCAAAAAAATAGAAAGACAAAATTTCAAAGATCCCAAACTCGAAGACTTCAAAAAGCAATCTGTTACACACTTTAAAACTTTCAGTGAAAATATAGATTCCGCAGCTAAAGCCTTGGGTTCAGCAAAAACAGCCAAAGTCTCCTCTGGTGGTAGGGAACAAGTCAGAAAAGCTAAAAAAGATATTGAAATATACCTCAAGCCAGTTTCAGATGCAGCGAAACAAACTGACACCCTAGCAACTGAACTGAATGACTATTGTGCTCAGACAGAATAATACTTCTAAGCTGTTGTGTATTAAAAATGCACAACAGCAAGTCAAAAGTAAAAAGTCTGGCATTAAAAAGTTAACAAAGTTTGAGGCTTCACTATTGAATAGAATAATATACAAATTACATGCGTAACAGCTTATTACGCTCCAAGATTACCGGCTAACAATTTCTCACTCACTCCCTCCCTCCCAACCCTTAGGTAATCTTCCACCGGGAGGGGAGTAAGAATTAGGAGAAGGAGAGAAAAGGAGACAAAGAGAAATAATTTTAACTTCTAACTTCTAACCGCTAATAATTTCAGTTAATTTACTTATTAAAGTATTTTTTGCAACTATTGATTCATAAATATTCTTGAAGCTAACAGATTATTTCTGTGAAAGGAAATATAGCGCTTTTCACGCTTATTGCAATACAAATTTTACCTCACCCCGTCCAAATTTTTACTGATTCCGACTCCACCGCGTCTATTTCTCCAAGTAATATAACTAACGTCGAATTTAGTGATGGAAATTCTTTTGGGGTTAATTCTCCTAATACTGAGAATCAAACATCTACATCTGAATCCAAATCCAAACAGCAAGGTTCCCGCAGTCGAGTAATGATACGCTAAAAGATAAAGCGAACAAAGGTTGAATTACTCCTAATTTTGATTGCTAAGTGGATAAGTAGCATTCAATAACAACTATTAATAAGTAAATAGCTAGGAGTTTTATAAAGGGGGAAAAATGCGAAATCGAACTCCAAAACAACGACGACAAGAGTTAATAGAGCAATATGTTTTCTCACGCCGTACTATGATGGGACTCATGGCTCTAGCTTGTACTCCTGGTTTAGAAACTTTAATCAACAGGGAAACTAAACCCGAGCTACCCGAGCCACCAGATAATCCTATCATCCCCAGCTTACCTCAAAAAGATTCACCCGCAACTCAACAAGAACGCCAAATGCAGTTGCAACAGATTCGGGAAGAATATCGGCTGGATTTGCGGTTACCTAATTCACCCCGAGTAGAAACTTTACCAGAGCAAGAAGCATTTTCTGAAGGATATAGAAATAACCTAGCAATGTTAACGGAGAAAATAACAAAAAATCAACAAGAATTTCAGGATAATCCTAAATCCCTTGAAAGCTTTGATGATTATGCTGCGCTATTTCCTATTTTACCGTTACCCGATATTGCTCAAACCTTCCGCAACGATGATGTGTTTGCCAGACAAAGACTTTCTGGCCCCAATCCGATGGAACTACAAAATGTTCTCACCCTTGATTACAATCTTCGCGACAAACTTGGGATAACAGACGATGTTTTTAAAGCCGTTTTAAGTAAGAGAAAAGGCAACAAACGCATTAATCTTACAATGCAGCAAGCTACTCAAGAAGGAGGTTTGTTTGTCACAGATTACGCATTACTCGATGGTATCCAACCCCAAGAAAACAAGTTTATCACTGCTCCAATTGCGCTCTATTTGGCTCAAAGAAATCGCCGGGATTTTGAGTTAATTCCTATTGCTATTCAGTTGGGGCAGGTACCGGGAGAAAGTTTGCTTTGCACGCCTTTGGATGGTGTAGACTGGACTATAGCTAAGGTAATTACCCAGATGGCTGATTTCTACGTTCATCAGCTTTACCGTCACTTAGGGCAGACTCATCTGGTAATGGAATCAATTGCATTAGCCACAGTACGCTCTCTCGCTGCTCGTCATCCGGTAAATGTACTCTTAAAGCCTCATTTTGAGTTCACCATGGCAATCAATAGCGTTGGTGATACAACCTTAATTCAGCCAGGAGCAGCAATTGAATTTAGCTTCGCTGGTATTTTAAATGATTCGTTAAAACTTACCGAACGAAGTGTGTCTGATTATTTTGAGAACTTCAGCCACTTTGCACTTCCCACCAATTTACGTCAGCGTGGTGTTGATAGTTCTTCTACTTTACAAGATTTTCCCTACCGAGATGATGGATTGCTTATCTGGAATAGCCTAGAAGAATACGTAAGTCGATATATTGGAATTTATTACAAATCCAACCGAGATATCCGCCAAGATTCCGAATTACAGAATTGGCTACAGACTCTACGTAAACCCATTAGTGAAGGAGGTTTTGGTGTATCATCTCTGCCAGAAAGGCTGACAAATCGCGACCAATTAATAGATCTTTTAACACAACTTATTTTTACCGCAGCGGCTCAACACTCAGCTATTGCTTTGCTTCAATATCAATATATGGCCTTTATTCCGAATATGCCTGCAGCAATTTATCAGCCTATACCTACAACTAAAGGTACCTTTGTCGATGAAAAAAGTTTAACAAGTTTCTTACCTGACATAAATGCATCTCTATTTCAAATTCAATTCATGTCGCGTCTTGGTACAAAAAGCGACCCCAAAGCATTTACAAATTTTGGTAAAAACAGTTTTCAAGATCCTAGAGCTATCAGAGTTCTCAGAGGTTTACAGAATCGTTTAGAAGTAGTAGAAAGACGGATTGAACGAAGAAATAAACGTCGCAAAGAATGCTACCCCGTCTTTCTTCCCTCTCGCATACCTAATAGTACTAGTTTTTAATCGCTAAAACTCAGTAGCTCACATTGTCATTAATAATTGGTAGTTTGTGAAATAACTGACTGCCAATTATTGGTATCTATAGCCAGAGTTATACAAGTCTCACAAGTAAATATGCGTTGGATGACAACTTGGAATCTATTTCTAGCTTTTATACCCTTATTTTTAAGTGTTTGGCTGTTTCCTCGTATCAAACGCAGTCGTTCCTGGGTTTGGTGGCTGGTGTTTGTGGCTTTCTAAGCTTTTTTGCCAAATGCGCCTTATTTACTAACCGATGTAATTCATTTAATAGACGATATCCGTACAATCCAATCAGTATGGATGATTACCTTAGTACTAATTCCTGTCTATCTGGTAGTTATTTTAGCTGGAGAAAGAAGCTTACGTCATTTCCCTAATCAACATCGGTTATTATCTAAGTAAGTCGGCACAAATAAACCAAGCTATATTACAGAATGTAAATTACTCTCAGACCCTTATTCCTATTGCCTTTTGCCTTTTGCCTTTTGCCTTATCCCAATTACTATTTTCAATGCCAACCTACTTACATCATGATGATGTTTATCGCTTTTCACTGTAGTTGACGACGCGCTGCTTCTAACAGTAACCTTTGTTCAGCGCGGTAAATAGCTTGATATGTGCGCTGTAATGCTTCAGGTTCAACCGATATAGAAGTAATTCCCCATTGCACGAGTTTCTCGATAATTTCAGGATACAATGCTGGTGCTTGACCGCAAATAGAACAGGGAATACCCGCTGAAGCAGCCATCTCGATTAGCCGAGATATAGCGCTCATTACCACCGGATGACGCTCATCAAAGTTTTTTGCAAGCAGTGCTCGATCTCTATCTACTCCTAATAATAGTTGGGTTAGGTCATTTGTACCAATAGAAATTCCTTGCACCCCTGCTTTGACATATTCTGGCAGCAAAAATAGCACGCTTGGCACTTCCGCCATAATCCATAGTTCAAATTCTTTGATGTCGGTTAACCCTGCTTGCTCAACTTTTCGACGACAAAAAGAAAATTCTTCTACAGTGCGAACGAAAGGCAATATTAAACGGATATTGTGATATCCTGCTAGCTGTACTTTAGATAGTGCTATCAGTTCCATCTCAAACAATTCAGAATTAAGTAGGTAGCTAAAAGTACCGCGCTCGCCTAATGCTGTTTGTGGTTCGCTTAGTTCTACTCCATCATTCTTAAGGTTTGGCAATTCGTGGGTTCTCCAATCCAATGAACGATAATAAACTGGTTTGGGAGAAAAAGCACGCACAAAATCAAGTATCCTTTGTGTCCATAAATCTAGCAATTGTTCCTGTCTTCCGTCTCTAATCCAGTTATAAGGGTTTTGTCTATTTAGTATACTTAGTACCATCAATTCTGAGCGTAATAATCCCACACCATCTACTGGCACAGAAAGCGCTTTGTCTATCATAGTTGGCTGACTTAAGTTCACCAACAGCAGTGTGGAAGTCATGGGTAAATTTGTAGAGGGATGAGAAATTGAAGGGGAAGAGAAAGAAACCCATGTCGGATTCGGAGTTGGTGCAGGATCGGAATTAGGAACCTTGTTTTCTACAATTACATCATCAATATGCTCTTGTGCTGTATTCAAAGCCAGACGATGTACTTCTCCAGTATCACCATCAATTAATAGGCGATCGCCATTTTGAATAAGTGTTGTAGCATTGTGAACGCCAACTACTGCCGGAATACCCAATTCTCTAGCAATAATCGCACCATGACTAGTTAAACCTCCTTGCTCGGTAATAATGCCGCTGACAAGTTGGAGCACTGGCAACCAATCGGGGGTAATTTGAGATGATACTAAAATTATGCCTTTTGGTAATTGTTGTATTATGCGATCGGGATTTTCAATTACAAGAGCATTTGCCGAGACTCTTCCTGTTGCTGTGCCTATCCCCTTAATTGAGAAATTATTAGAGAAAGTATTTATCGGTTGACTAACTTTTGTTAGGTATAGTTTTTGCTCGTGTTTTTCTTGAATAAAAATCCATTTGACTAAATAGTCTTTACCAAGTTGACTAATAAGCTGATTTGCTAACTTCTTTATTTGTTGCAAATGTTGTTGCGATAATACGCGCTGCTGCTGCTGGGCTGACTCTCACAGACATACTTGCAAACAACTTTTTTCTAAGGTTAGTACCGATGTTCGTTCTTCTTGACAAGAAACTTCCTTAATCGCTGCATTTTCACAATGATAAGCAAGTATTTTATTCCCTAAGTGTTGTTCACTGACTACGCCAGCTTTTGGTTCTAAATAATAAATATCTGGCTGTACTTCACCCCAATCAATTGCTAATCCTAATCCCCAACTTGCTTGAATTTCACATCTAGAGGAATTAACATCTAATAACCCACTTGCAATAACATTACCTACCGGTTGCACTAAAACTGCTAAATTAATCGAACGTAAGTCAATTCCCGACTTTTGCCAATAAAGCAAACTTCTAGCACTAAATAATTGACTCCAAATGTGTTTTAAAGCGAAGGCTATTTCCTTCTCTTCGCTACAGCAAAATACAGATTCATATAGCCCAGAAATACCATCTGTCTTATCTATAGCGGATGGTATGGCAACACTTGGACGAAAAATTAAACATTTATTTTCCCATGTTTTGATTGCTTCATAAATTAAAAAATGTAACTCATCAGGTAAACTCGAATTCATTATTTCCTGGCGCAAGCATAAAGCTACTTGCTGTAGTTGCCGCCAATTATCAACATCCAAATGTAAGGAAGAATCCGTTAATTCCCCAACTAACCCTTGAGAAGTACCCTCGTTTTCTAGATATTCATGCAATTTGTTTGCTGCAACTACAAATCCAGGCATTACTGGATACCCGCGTTGCATCATCGTGCTCAGATTGAATGCTTTATCACCAACTTGAGTGCGATTCGATTGTTTTATTTCATTCAGCCAATAGAGTTTATCCACTCAAACAATTCTGAAAAATCTAAGGGCTATCTTTATCATTTAAAAATTCAGTTTTTTACTGTATTACTGCCCTAGCAATCGCTTATACCCAATAATTGGAGAGTATTATTACTGCCAACTTTTCTCAAGACTTAAAAAATTTTCACTTTTAAAGACTTATAAGCTAGACTTAGACGGAAAATTAATTGAAATCAAAATATGCTAAATTACATTTCACTTTACATCTATCTCTAGAAGTATTTTTTTGACAACTTGTTTATATTGTAAAAATACTTAGGCAAAAAATTTATATTTATTTAAAGATTGTATCACATTATATGAACTATTTTATGTTATTTACCAAAAAAAATTATTTTAATTTAATTCGATGACTTTTATGTGATGGATTCATTACAGAACTTACACAGATCAAACGAGAAGTTAAGCATTCTAGGTGTCAGGCTCAGGCTGCCATGAATTGGCGACAGATATGACAAACCAAAAACTTTTGTCCACTCACTACAACTATCCAAACTCCGAGAAATTTTGGGTTTTAAAATACAACAGCTTTAGCTGATAATTTTCCTCCGTTAACGGTAATAACTTGGGAAGAATTTAACCATTGGGAATCAAAAGAACCCAAATGAGTAGTAGTAATCAAGGTTTGGAACCGATCTTGAATAGCATCAAGTAATTGATTTTGACGCGAAGGATCTAACTCAGCCAAAACATCATCGAGTAAAAGCAGTGGTGGCTCTCCGACAACTTCTTCAATTAGCTGTAATTCTGCTAATTTCACAGCTAAAACCAAAGTTCGTTGCTGACCTTGAGAACCATACTGACGTGCGGGAGTATCATTAATGATCAATTCCACTTCATCTCGATGGGGACCAACCAGAGTAGTACCTTGATGCATTTCAGCAACTGTTCGCTGTTGAATTTTATCTAAAAAAGCTTGCCGAACTTGTTCTGGATTATTTTCAGATAAAACTATATTAGGTGCGTACTTTATCTGAAGCTTTTCAGTTGAATCACTTATATTAGAGTGCCATAATTTCGCAATGGGAGCGAGTCGCCCTATAGCCCGTTCTCGTCGTCTAATTACCCGCGTACCTGTAGTAACTAACTGAGTATCCCATAGTGCTAATTGGGATTGTAAAGATTTGTCATATACATTCTCCTTCTGGCTCCTCAAAAAAGCATTTCGCTGTCGCAAAACATGAAGATATTGTTGCAAAATATGAGCGTATATAGGTTCAAGTTGAACTAACAAAGTATCCAGCCAGCTACGGCGATTTTCAGGGCCACCACGTACCAAATCCAAATCGAGAGAAGAGAACTCTACTGCGTTGAGAACACCGAGAAAATCCATCTGGCGACGGAGATTTTCACTATTAAGATTAACTGTGCGGCGACCGTTGCGACGTAAAGTTAAAATAAGTTCGCTAACTCCAGTTTCCCGTCTTAAACTAGCACTAACTTGAGCGAAAGATTCTTCATTATTTACTAAATCCTTATCCCGGGAAGTACGGTGCGATCGCAATGTTGCAAGTAGCTCTACAGCTTCGAGTAAATTAGATTTTCCTTGGGCATTATTACCAACCAAAATAGTTTTTGGAGCTGTAAATTCTACATGTTGTTGATCATAATTGCGGAAATGTCTGAGAATCAGGGTTTTGAGGAACATAAAAAATCAGTCAGTGGTTGATTGTTAGTTGTTGATTGTTAGTTGCTAGTAGTAGTTTTTTCATTAATTTTCAGGGTTTTATGGTATTTACCCAAAATTTTTTTCT
>JBHJJJ010000085.1:0-6505 GCA_050042755.1 Rivularia sp. (in: cyanobacteria) | reverse complement strand
AACTACATACGATACCAATTAAAAATGAATCTCATCGAAACAATTAAGAACAGCTTAAAAGAACTAATTGGTAGTACAGTCAAAATATTTCCAGCCCTGCTCACAGCATTAATAGTACTGTTTTTAACTCGTTTTGCTGCTGAATTTATTCAGGGAATCGTTACTAAAGTTGCAGAAAGAACTGTTCGTAGTAAATCTCTTCAACTTTTGCTATCTAAAACAGCTTACGTGACAGCTTGGGCTGTCGGAATTATTATTGCTGGTGTAATTGCTTTTCCTGGATTAAGATTGGGCGATATTATTGCCACATTAGGACTTAGTTCTGTTGCCATAGGTTTTGCTTTTCAGGATATTTTCAAAAATTTTCTGGCTGGAATACTTTTACTATTGCAAGAACCATTTAAAATTGGCGATCAAATTGTCATAGGTGATTATGAAGGAACTGTAGAAAGAGTTGATATTCGGACTACTCAAATTCGCACATACAATGGAGAGTAAAGATTTGTAAACTCAATTTCTCTATTAGAGACTGAATGTAAATCACTCGTTGTATAACCAGATTTTTCATTTTCACTCTCACCCTATACTTGGAATAATTCGATGCAAGTCATGCTAATCCTTCTAGCTAGGACTATCCATTCTGACAATAGTGACATGGAAAGTAGTGGAGAGATTAGCGTCATACCACAATCAAAATAACTTTTCGTTTGATTTTAACTATTTATATGATGTCCGTTAAAATAATCGTCATTGCGAGGGAAGTGAAGCAATCCCAGCACTTGAGATTGCTTCTTTAGAGTAAAAATTAAATATGTCTCAGCCACAATCCTTGTAAAGACGTAAAATTTTACGTCTCTACACCAATTCCTGCGATGTCTTTTGTTCAAAGGTGAAAATTGCTATATTTTTATCTTTCTTTGGGCACAAACATCGCGTGTTTATCTGGAACTATCCGCGAACCAAATCTTCTCGCATAAACCTGAGTGAATTCTGCCCCAAAAAATAGAATTTGTGCTGAATAATAAACCCAAGCCAAAACAACTACTAAGGAACCAGCAGCACCATAGGTAGAACCAAAACTTCCTCTACCGATGTATAATCCCAGTGCAAATTTACCAACAATAAATAATATAGTTGTGATTATTGCACCAACCCAAACCTCATTCCAGCGAATTTTTACATCTGGTAGAAACTTGTACATTAATGCAAATAATAAAGTAATAACCCCAAAAGAAATAGCTAAGTTAAGAATTTGCCACAGCCAATCAACACCAGGTAACAAGCCACTCATATAATTTTGTAGAGCAGATAAAACCGCACTAGCAAGTAGCGATACTAGCAACAAGAACCCAATTCCTAATACTGCTGAGAATGATAGAAAACGCTTCCTAACAAAATTCATTATCCCTTGTTTGGGTTTTGCTTTCACTTCCCAGACTGTATTTAGTGCCTCTTGAAGCTGTGCAAATACTCCCGAAGCACCGAATAATAGAGCAATTATACTGACAATTGAAGCAAAGCTACTAACATCGGGTTGATTCGCATTTTCTATGGCAGTTTCGATTATTTCTGCACCTTGTTGTCCAACTAGACCTTGAATTTGTCCGACTATTTCTCCCCTCGCTGCTTCTTCTCCAAAAATAGATCCAGCAATTGCGATCGCAATTATTAATAAAGGTGCTAAGGAAAAAACTGTGTAGTAAGCAAGAGCAGCAGCTAAACGAGATGCTTTATCTTTTTGCCATTCTTTAAATATTTGTTTAAGTAGTTTTAAAATTAGACTTATTTTCATCATAAATAGGTATTTGAATTACAAATTTTGTTCCTTTCATGGGGATAGAATCAAAAGATAATTTTCCACTTCTTCTATTTTCTCTTGTATCTCTTGAGGAGGTTGGGGATAATTTTGCTGATAAAGTTCTAATAATCCCATAAAATCTTGAGCATATTCTTTTGCAGGAACAAGATTGCTATAAACAAAGCTGACAGGATTATTTATTTCATGAGCTACACCTGCAACCATTTGTCCGAGCCCCGACATCTTTTCGCTATGAATCATCAGCAATTAATTGCGAGTAAGACTGTGTATCTAAACCCCGAACATTGGCTGTAGAGTTAATATCTGTCAATACACCCAACCAACTAAAAGTTAGTATCAACAGGCTACAAAGTATGGTTAGTAATTGTCTTTTATGATTATTCATGATAAATCTTCAATTAACTAAAATTATTTAATTCATTTATATAAAATTTGCAACAATTATTGCATCAACCTTTAGTTAAGCATTATTTCTTTCTTGCAAATCAAAAGTCTGACTAAAGTTATTTATTGAAGTTACGAATCTAATCCTATAGATAGATAAGATAGATCAAAAATATTTTAGATAAGAGTTAATACAGACGGTTGATTTCATGCATTAACCTTAGCATTATGACAATCCCGTCTGTATTGAACTAATTATCTGCAAAGTACAATATATGAATATCGTTATCCTTCTTCTATTTCTGATTGTTCTGATTCCACTGTATCCCTAATACCAACAGCATATTCTTTCGTTTTAATCGCCAATGGGAAAGGAAATGGTAGAGTATTGAAATCTGAGTAATAAGGATAGCTATACGCTAAGCACTAAGCAAAGCTGAAATATCCGCTCACCTTAGTGAGGATATAGCCAGATTTTTGTTATAGGGGTGATGACACTCCTAGGTGCTTTCCAGCCTACGTACCCTGTCGTCAGTGATTAAACAGGTCTATTTAGCTAAGCCAGTGTCACTGATGTAAAAAGCCCCTACAACCCTATCGAGGATAACTTTACCCGTTAATACGGAGGACGTAATGTCTAATTTTGTGTTTGTAATTGACACTAATAAAAAACCTTTAACTCCTATTCATCCAGGGAAAGCTAGAAAACTTTTAAAACAACAAAGGGCTGCCGTTTTTAGGAGATACCCGTTTACCATCATTCTTAAGGACGCAAGACCTGCCCCTAGCGAGAACTATCAATTAAAAATTGACCCAGGTTCTCAAGTTACTGGAATCGCAATAGTCAACGATGAAAAAGTAATATGGGCGGCTGTTTTATCCCACAGAGGTGTTCAAATAAAAGCTGCGCTTCTTTCCCGCAGTCAAATTAGAAAAAGTCGCCGTAACAGAAAGACTCGATATCGTAAACCTAGATTCTTGAATCGCAAGCGAAAAGCAGAATGGCTCCCCCCATCACTCATGAGCCGTATTGAAAATATCGCGACTTGGGTCAAACGTATTTCTAAATATGTCCCGATTACTGGTATATCTCAAGAATTAGTTAGGTTTGACACTCAAGCTTTGCAAAGCCCCGAAATCAGCGGTAAACAATATCAGCAAGGTGAGCTAGCAGGATATGAGGTGAAAGAATATTTACTTTTAAAGTGGAATCATCAATGTGCTTACTGTGGTGCTAGAGATACCCCGCTTGAAGTAGAACACATTCATCCAAAGTCTAGGGGAGGTAGTAACCGGATATCTAACCTCGCGATCGCTTGTCATAACTGTAACCAGAAAAAGTCTAACCAAGATATTAGAGATTTTTTAAAGAATAAACCATCAATACTTGAGCGAGTTCTAAAACAATCTAAATCTCCCCTCAAAGATGCCGCCGCTGTTAACTCTACTAGATGGGCGCTACTTAAAAGGCTCAAAGATTTTGGCTTGCCAATCGAAACGGGAACTGGTGGACATACCAAGTTTAATAGGGTCAGGCTTAATTTACCAAAGGAACATTGGGTTGATGCGGCTGCTGTAGGTCAAGTAAACAATTTGACTCTGTTAACTAAACAGCCGTTATTAATTAAAGCTTTCGGTTGGGGTAGCAGACAGATGTGCATTACAAACAAGTATGGCTTCCCAGTACGTCATAAGACTAGGGTCAAAACTCATTATGGGTATCAAACCGGAGACATAGTAAAAGCCATACTACCTAAAGGCAAATTTACTGGAACTCATGTAGGAAGAATATCTATAAGAAAGACGGGAAAGTTTGATTTAAAACGAGGTGACGGCTTAAAAGTTAGTCCTGTCAATCATAAGTACTGCAAGGCTATTCATCGGAATGACGGTTATTCTTATAGCTTTTAATAGCTTTGTTCAGCTTTCTTCAGATAATCGCCGCCTCCGGGGCATAGCGATCGCGTAAGTTATGAACAAACTTAACGAGTATATCCTGTTCGATACCTGAATTGTAAACAATAACTATTTCTAGGGGTTTGGGATTACCTGCTGGTTTATTCCCACTATCCAAACGTGACTCAGCTACTTTTAATACTACTTGTTCTGTATTTAAGGCTTTCCTAATACTTAAATATATATTTTGCTGCGAATCATCGCATAAATCGTTAATGATTCCCACTAATAAAGAAGAAGTTTCATTATCCTTTTTACCTTCTGCAAAGTTATCAGCAAAACGAATATCAACAAAGTAAATCTGACAAGGAACACCACCTCTAACTAAACGACCGATGACTTGCCACATACTAACTAATTGAGTCCAACAAAGCACCGAACGCTCTTTTTCATCTAACTGTTTGTAGGACATTGCTCGACAATTCAAATCAATCATTTTATCAACAGCTAGTCCGTAAAATATTTTGCAGGCTTCTGATAAAGTTAAATTGTTTTCTGCTGCAATACTTTTTCGATAAAATTTGTCATTTTCAACATTATCTAATGTCCAAGCATTGAGTTGTCTTACCGTACTTTGCCAATCATCTGGAACTGGCATTGGTCTATTAATAAAAATTCCCGCACCGAAAGCAGCTATATTATATTTATTAAGTATATTATGACCCCTTTCTAATGCCATCAATGGGGCTGATAATATCTGAATAGGAGTATCTTTAAGTACCTCAAGTTTACCTCGTGGAATACCATTATTCTTGGGGTTATTATCGCGAATTAAAGGTTGAATTGCTCCTGGTTTTAGCTTTTGATTTTGATAATATTGATTCAAACAGGTATTGATGATTTCGGTTTCATTGTAGCTACCATTAATAACTAAAATTCGAGAGCGATCGCACCAGTTTTGTTTGTCTTCTATTTCTTTTTCTGCTAGTTCTTGAAATATTGAATCGAGAAAACTTTTACTTCTTCCTGGAGCATTGCACATTGCTTTCACAATTTCTGCATCTGCTTTTTTCCGATTATCTGGTAATAACCCTGATATCCGAATATATTTACCATTTACTTGTCGAGGAGCAAAATAAAATTCACTTTCAGCAATTCCTGCATCCCCGGCTTTGTGATTATTACTAGCAGGTTCTAATAATATTGTTGGTTTCTCTTTGATGTGATATGCTGGGGAACCTGGTGCATAACTAGTACCAGAAATTAGAATAGTTGATGGTCCTTCTAAATTGTCAACTGCAAATAAGCTAGGGAAATTAAGTAATAAATAACGACCAACACCTACATAACGAAAATATTCTAATTTACCTCCTTGATTTTGAACGCGATCGCGAGTGTATTTAAACCCTAAAATATTACCTACAGGAGCATTTGGTACTATACTCAGATAATCAAAAGGTGGACGATTTACTAGCCATTGACGTAGTTCGTGTAAGTCAATTATGCGACTGATAAGATTAAGTCGGTCAACTAAAAAACTTAAACGATTTTCTAAAACCGTTATCAAAATAGCAAAATATGTTTTTCGTTTTAGTTGCTCGAAATTTTCATCACCTGGTTTAGCAATTTTGTGAACTTTTAAGCAATTGTTCCACCATTTTTCTATCTCTTCCAACACAAATTTATCATTGTCGGCACTGATTAAACTCAAAGCGATTTGTGCTAGTTTATCTTTTGATGGGTCAAGTGGTGTTTGTAGAAAGTTTTCTAAACTTTTTAATAATTCCTTTTGACGTTGTTTTTGCTGTGGTGAAAATAAACCTTGGAGAATCGTCTTCTGTCTTTGTTTACTTTTTTGAGTTCGGGTAAGGTTTACTTTTTGATTGGAATTTTTCGTATTATTTGGATTTACTAATTCGTGAAATAAACGAGCAAATAAAGAACGTCCGGTAAAAGGACTGTCTCCCAACCAATTAACTAAATTTTCTTGTTGATATAGTATTGGACAAATTCGATTAATTGCTTTTTGAGCATCGTAGTGAGCATTAGTCCAGCTTTCAAATAAATCGGCTGTCATGCTAGTGCGATTAGAGTGGTAAATAGAACTTATATTTAGTCCTAATTTATTTAAAAACCCACTTTGGGAATTATCTAATAGAACTTCGTCAGGAGCAAAAGCTTCATCTAATTGGACTTGTACTCTTTCAGCTTCGTCTACTAACAGAATATTGCATTCACGATACACCACTTCAGTAAAACGCATATTTTGAGAAAATACCTGACGGGGAACCCGACTATGAATTAAACTGGCTGGAGGCAATATCCAAACTTTTGCTTGAGCGATGTCTTTTTCTATCTGATGACGGGGACATTGATAATAAAACGGACAAGTAAATAATTTTTCAT
>JBHJJJ010000084.1:0-3367 GCA_050042755.1 Rivularia sp. (in: cyanobacteria) | reverse complement strand
TTGAATCAAATCATAGTCTAATATTAATAAATCGGGACAGTTATCCAAGGTCACGTCGTATAAAAACGCCCCTTCATTAGAATAAACGTTGGAAAGTGCAGTCCAAGCCGCACAAGTCGCTGCCGAAGTTGGAATTGTCACAACTGGTATCTGCAACTGATGGGCTACTAATTTCGCTGTATCTAGAGCTTTACCACCGCCAATACCGATAATTACATCAGCTTTATGGGTTTGGGCTTTACTTCGTAAAACTTCCAAACTGCTTTCACTGCAATCAGGGCTATAAAAAGCTGTCTCGAAATTAAATTTCCGAGATTTCAGTAATTGGATATAACCTTGGACAACATTTAAACTGCGATCCCCACCGATAATCTAGGGACGATTACCCAAACGAGAGACAGCATCCACTGCAGTATCGAGAACTTGGAAGCCACGAATTACTTTTGCAGGAGCAACCGCAAGAGTTAATAACGAACTGGATGTTTGAGTAGACACAGTTTTTCTTGATTCATTAAACATGGAACTAATTAATTAAAGTAGCACTCATATAAACTAAAGTTGAAAATTTTCTTCCTTAAATCAGTTTTATACTTGTTTGATTACCGATAACGATTTCTCTGAGTTCTTTCCCCTCTCACTCAATCCTGGTAATCCATCAGTTGGCATAGGAGTGTTCTTCAACTCATCATTAATACCTTACTATTTGTTGCGATCGCGGCAAATAAATAACTTTATTCAAATCTTACATAAGGATGACAATTGTAGCCTAAAATACAAAAATCACATAAATATCATTAAAAGTCTAAATAATTACATTCAAGACAAAAAAATATTTCTATAGGTATCTGGTATTAACGAACAATTAGTTGTATAAGAAAATAACAAACATAAATCCTTTAACACAGGGACAAAAAATAAATAATTAATATTTGCTAACATTTTGCGCTAAGTATAAACACTTACTACAGAATAATAACACGGGCTAATTCCAGCCATAAAGGTTAAAAACCTCTTGAATTACTATGGGAATCACATGGAACCATTAAAGAATAAATTTCTACGCCTAGGCAAATATCGTAAGGTAAAGACTTTCGATCAAATAGCCCTTTCTATAAAAGAGCCGCCTGTAAACGAAAAGCCCCCACAGCAAGTTAATGAAATCGAATCCCTAGTGATGCCAGAATTGAAAAAAGGCAGCAAGGGCGAAATGGTTAAAAAAGCACAGCGTATCTTGAAATCAACTTCGGATTATATCGGATACGTAGACGGTGATTTCGGTTCTTTTATGGAAGCGGCACTGCAAAGTTTTCAACGTCGTAATAAATTACCCGTAACTGGAATCATCGATGATTATACTTGGGATGCTCTAAAGAAAATACGTGAGTAAAACAATTAGATAGGACATTTAATAATCTTCAAACCTTCGTCAAAAACTCTATACTATACGCGATTCTGTGGTAATTAACCTTACTTACCGCCTTAGTCGTACTAAATTTGTACTAAAAAACATGACTTGCTTAGAAACCTAGCACTGCTATATCTCTATGAAAAAAGCAATATTTCATATATAGCTATTCCCAATTGCCTCCTCATAGACGTAGCTACGCTCTCACATAATGGCGAATGCTACGTCTGAGTGAGGCAAATTTGAATTTCTTAATTTTCAGATGTTGGCAGTTGAGCAAAATTATCTTCGTAAATATCAATTTGCATGACGTTATCTTCGCGACTGGAAAGGGAACGCTTAATTTGACCTAAGTACAGGGGAATGGAAAGTCCCGGTTCCTGATGTAATATGGTACGAGCACGAATAGTTAGTTGATTGTTCTCTGGCGAACCTAACCTACCGTAGGAAAATAAATCACTAGCAGCTTGGCGTAAGGCTGCATCTAATTCTGAATGGGTTATTTGGGGTGGTGTTGCAATTACAGCTTGTGAAGATCCATTATCAAATACTAATGTATAGCGAATAGAACCGGGAATTACCGTACGGGTTAAAGGTGTCAGAGAGAGAGGAAATAAACCTCCTGTTAATACCAACATGAATCCTGTCACACCCGCCAATCGAAAACGGATACCCCACTTCAAGACAAAACCCACGATTGTAATAAAAGCAAATATTAACGTGGCAATACCTGACCATTGAGTGTACCGCGCAAAATCATCTGTTGAGAACATAATGGTTGACTGCCTAATCGTTCATTTTTTTAATCAATAAATTTATTTTACCGGGCAACTTGCCGTCTTAATCAAGCTGTTTTCAATCGCATCATAGGTAAGAGTAATCTAAGAGGATGTAAGGATGCGTTGATAAATATACTCAAAACCTCTCTTCTTGGAAAAGAGAGGTTTTGAAACTCACACTATATGCAATCTACCTAGCAAATTGTCTATAAATATACAAACTAGTGATTAGTCACGCTGACACTGTATAGATAAATTTTTGCTGTCACTTGCAGTGGAAAGCAACACCGTATAATCTTTTAAACAAGTTTCTACGTAATTACTCCCTTCCCGGTGAAAGATTACCTATTGTTTGGAGGGAGAGAGTGAGTGAGGGAGGGAGTGAGGGAAGAATTTGGATGGGAAATCTTAGAGCGGAATGGGAGTAGTATTTCTTATTTTGATATTTTCGGAAAGTTTACAGCTTTGAAACTGTGACTTTTGTGCGAACACAATTTGTTCTTTAGCCTTACAAGGGAAACTTAATTTACCAATTTGGGGATTGCTTATCTTAACTATAGTATCTCTTGCTAATAAGCAAGATGCTAGGGAAGTATTTGGATAGCGATTAATAGTACCTGGCTCACATGAAACTGCTGAAATCGCAGGTTGAACAAAAATGAAATTTATCGCAGAAATACTAAAAAAATAAGCAGCATTAGCTAACTTACTATTAAAAAGTTTCATTTGTCAAAATTATTTTTTTTACAAGTCAAAATATTTTCTATACCACCGAAGTGAATCAAAAAAGAGAGTAAAAAAACACCCCGGAAGGGGTGTTAACATCTTCCCAACAATCAGCAACAGTGACAAATGTGGGACAAACCACATTCACAGTCACAGGCGTGTATTGTTATAATATTAACTTTTTAAGCTATAGACATCAGAATATGCACTTAGAAGTATAAATTTAAATCAGTTCTGTTTAACTTAATAAATAATGGTTTTAGTAGAAAATAAGCAGTTAAAAGACTTTGTCGCTTTTTTAGTTGCGGCTTGTAATTAGGGCTTGCTGAATAAAATTATTAGCTTTACCACATAAGGGTTTTAAGGTTTTTTCTTTGAATAAGAGTGCAAGGTTATGATACCTGCTGGCTTAGAATCTTTGCACTTTTAGTCAACTTACGAGGAAATATAATCTTGT
>JBHJJJ010000083.1:0-34598 GCA_050042755.1 Rivularia sp. (in: cyanobacteria) | reverse complement strand
GTAATTACGAATTATCATATCCCCCCATCTCCCCATCTCCTCATGCCTTAGACTTAAATCCTGAACCCAATTGCTCAGCTGGTGAGGTATTAAGTTAAAATAAGCGATTGCTGTTGTTATTAATGGTTGCTGAAATATATGGAAACTCAAACTCCAACTCAAGAAGAATTGTCCAAGTTTATTTTGAAGATTCTGTGGTTAGACGATAACGTAGCTCTAGCGGTAGATCAAGTAGTCGGTAAAGGTTTTAGCCCTTTAACAAAGTACTTTTTCTGGCCTCGCACTGATGCATGGGAAGAGTTAAAAAATGAGCTAGAGTCGAAACACTGGATTGGTGAATTGGAGCGAGTACAGTTGCTCAACAAGGCTACGGAAGTTATTAACTACTGGCAAGAAGAAGGCAGAAGACGGCCAATGACAGAAGCTCAAGGTAAATTTCCTGAAGTTATCTTTACAGGTTGCACTTAAAGCCATAAGACTTACGCAACTCAAAGCAGAAATTAATTATTTCAAGCCTCGATAACCCCCTTTTGCCGCACTACTTCACCATAACGCGGTGGCTCCCCTTGAGAAGGGGGGCTTTGCGTAAGTCTTAGTTAGGCTATATATTTCGCTTTTGTGCTGCGAATTGTCTGGTTAGACTACCATTCTATGGGGCTGAGTAATGGCTCTGGATTATATAGTAAGTTATTAGCCCGACTTGGAGTCATTTCACTTTTCAAATCGGATTCCTATATCTCTTTTTAAGACTTACGCTCTTCTTTACAAGAAATTAATTATTTAAGGTATTAAAATACCCGCTAAACTGAAAGGTTGGTAAAACTTTACCACTCGATACAAAATTTTATCGTCCGATCCAAAAATACGAAAAAATACTTAATAAGCTCATAATTAAAACGCCATCTACCGATACATTTAAACTACTCCATTAAGTCTTCTTACGTGTAATACACAAAACTATTTTTAAGTGTATGCACTGAAGCATAAAGTATTATATGGTTGCAATATAGTTAACAGATACTAGGCAAAGAAGTAATTAAAAATTACTTTTTTTAAACGCTATTAACAAAGCAGGCATTACTGGAAAAACCATTCAGGTATATAACCAGTTAGTCTGTAAAAACATCATATATAAGAGTGCATACATTTTTTTAGTATAAACAGGTTCCTGGGGATAAGATAACCGTGATTCAAATATTTGGAAATTTTCTAGACAATTTATTCACTAATGAGAACCTAGAAAAAGCTCAAGTCTTCGGTGATTTTGTAGAAAGACCACAACAAGACGAACATTTAACTTTAGGCTTTTCGCCGTCGGCTATTCCCATCAGAAAACGCTGGCGTAATAATGGTTTATCCGCTGATTATGTTGCTAATTATTTAGCGACTTTTTTCCCGACAAAAGACAATCAAGCTTACAGCATAGAAAAATTAGCAGAAATGAAAAGTGCTGTGAGTTATATTGCGAATGAACTGTTAGAAAACTCTATGAAATATGCAGACCAAACTGCTTTATATCCTATAACATTACATACTCAATTGGATGATGATAAAATTCGATTGTTTGTTGATAATAGTATTCTTCCTCCACAAATAGAGAATTTTCAGACTTTTATTAAAGAATTAATGAATTCCGATCCCGACGAGCTTTTCATTCGTAAATTAGAGGAAAATGCAGAAAGTGAAAATACTGAGAGTTCGGGATTAGGTTTTTTAACAATGATTAACGATTATTCTGCAAAGCTTGCTTGGAAGTTTGATACAGTCGAACAAGATTCGCCAGTTATGACTGTAACTACTATGGTTGAGTTAGCTGTTTAAAAATTTTATCTACAAACAGTTTGGAGATTAGGAGCTTTATAAAAATGCAAGTTAAGGGTGAAAACTATAACGTTTGGTTTGACAAAAATAATAGTGCGGTGAATTTTAATGGTGCACTAAGACTTACTGGGATGCAAGACTATGCCCCTATTTTACAGTTACTAAATGAGATTGCTGCTGGAGAGCCACCAAATATGGTTATTAATTTACAGGATTTAGAATTTCTAAATAGTTCGGGAATTAGTATGCTATCAAAATTTATCATTGGAATGCGAAAGAAAAAAATGGTACAGATGAAAATTCTTGGTTCTACTAATATCCCTTGGCAAGGCAAGTCATTAAAGAATTTACAGCGATTAATGCCTGGATTAACTTTAGATTTACAATAATTTTTTTATGACATCGTCAGATAAGTTATTTCAAGATGAGTTTTTATTGCAAATTAGGACTTACGCAACCGGCACATTTTCCTCGTAGGGTGCTTGTACACTGACTGATTCTTTACGAAATAATAAGTTTTTCATGTGAGGCACCAACCAGGGTTTTGTGACAATTGCGTGAGTCCTGGCAAATAACAAATTTCAAACTATAACTTAAATAAGTCAAGCTATAAAAAGCTGATTTATAAATAATTATAGGAGATAAAAAAAAGTAGCATATCCAGCCTAATAAAAGATATTTTGGAAAAAGCCAGAGATTATGGGCTGGATATTTTTTGACTTAGTCAATCCTAGAAAACCATCGCGACTTGAATAATCTATATTTGAATAAGAATTAGGATTAATTCCTTTACTTCCTCGAAATAAAGCAATTAGTAGCTTTGAATATAAAAATTAAATTTTTAACCCAATTATAGTTATAAGCTATCAGTTAAGCAATTCCGAATCGGAATATTTTTAATATTCTCTGAATGATTGAAAGTTCATTTATTATAAATAATTGGGTATTCCGATCATTTTAATAGGACTTACGCAACTGGCATATTTTTTTGTAGGGTGCTTGTACACTGACTGATTCTTTACGAAATAATAAGACAGTGAGTGTACGGCACCATCCGAGTTTTGTGACACGCAGCCTTAGTCCTGTTTTAAAAACTAACTTGTATTACTCTTAATTTTATTTTTCTTAAATAAAAAGCTCATTTTAATATGAAAGAAAAAAATAATCATAATTTTATAAAAACTATATTGAAAGAAGCTAAATATCGACCACTTTTAGTTTCAGCCGCATTATTTTTATGTTTTGATTTAGGAGTGTTGATTCCTAATTATATTGTTTCGACTTTACTTAAAAAAGATACAGTAAGTATCAACTTAGCGGGAAGGCAAAGAATGCTTTCTCAAAAAATTTCCAAGTCACTATTGGATGTTAAAATTCAACAGGAAAATGCTGTCTCTTTTAAGCCGTCTCAGAAAGAATTAAATCAGGCTTATGAATTATTTGACGATAGTCTAAATGGTTTTGAAAGAGGAAAAAGCGTTAAAGGTGCTGATGGCGAATCTGTATATTTAAAGGCAGTAGAGACAGAAAAAGGTAGACAAATTATCAAAGAAACTTTAGAGATATGGATTCCTTATAAAGAAAAGCTACAACCGGTTTTGAAAGCTGATAAATTAATTCAATTTAAAGATTTAGAAGCTGCTGTTGAATATGCAAGATTGAATAATATTAAGCTTCTTGATTTGATGAATCAGTTAACTATCGAACAAGAAAAAGTTGCTCAAAGAAAAAGTGGATATTTACAACTTATTCAGATTGCGGGACTTACTTTAGCTTTAGCAAACTTTTTTCTCCTTTTATCCCGTAGTTTTAAGCGGTTGCAAATAGCAGATCAAGAACTTCAGATCGCGAATTCAGAAATTGGCCAACTTAACGAACGCTTGCAAGCTGATAATGTCCGTATGAAGTCTGAATTAGATATTACCAGACGCTTACAGCAAATGATTCTACCGAAGTCTTCAGAGTTAGAGTCAGTTAAGGGATTGGATATTGCTGGATTTATGGAACCTGCGGATGAAGTCGGTGGTGATTATTATGATGTTCTTAATCTTGATGGAAAGATCAAAATTGGTATTGGTGACGTAACTGGGCATGGTTTGGAAAGTGGAATGCTGATGTTGATGGTGCAAACTGCTGTGCGCACTCTGCAAGAAGTTCAAGAAACCAATCCGGTAAAGTTTATGGATGTCTTAAACCGCACCATTTACAAAAATATCCAGCGGATGGATTCCGGTAAGAATCTGACTCTATCTCTAATTGATTACAGCAATGGGGAACTTAAGTTGACGGGACAACATGAGGAAGTCATAGTAGTACGTAGTAATGGTGAACTTGAACTATTAGATACTACAGATCTCGGTTTCCCTATTGGTTTAGATGATCAAATCGCTGATTTTGTCGATCAGCAAAAGGTACGATTAGATGTTGGTGATGTGGCAGTACTTTTCACTGACGGAATTACTGAAGCTGAGGATCTTCACGGAAACCTTTATGGAATTGAAAAGCTTTGCGAAATTATCCAACAAAACCGTCACTTGACTTCTGCTGAAATTAAAGATGCTGTCATTGAAGATTTGCGATCGCATATTGGTTTACAAGAGGTATTTGACGATATCACCCTATTGGTTTTAAAGCAGAAAGATAAAGGTTCTACTTTGAATAAGTTGAACTCAGAGAATGTAGAAACCCTTGGCATTTAACAATACTGTGACTATAAAGATTTTCTACCATAGCAAAATTTTTATAGCCCCTTTAAAGATACAGTTACAGCCATAATTTATCAAAAAAGGTAAATATAGTCATGGTGCAAGTATTTGGTGACTTCGTTGAGTCAACGCGAAAAGAAGAAAATTTAACTTTAGGATTCTCACCTTCTTCGGTACCGATTCAGGAACGTTGGTGTAATAATGGTTTATCTGCTGATTATATTGCTGATTACCTGACAAGTATATTACATACTGATGAGAATGAATCTAGCAATTCAAAGTATTTAGCCGAAATCAAAAGTTCAGCTAGCTACATTGCCAATGAACTACTCGAAAACGGGATGAAATATTGCAATGAACAAAAAGATTATTCCATTACTTTTCATGTGGAATTAGTAGCTGACGAAATCAGATTTTTTCTGGAAAATACGATTATCCCTGCAAGAGCCCAAAAGTTAAAAGATTTTATTGAGGAATTAAATAATTCAGATCCAGATGAACTTTACATTCGTCAGCTAGAAAAAGCTGCTGAAGCTGAAAACGATGCCAACACAAGTTCTGGATTGGGCTTTTTAAGCATAATTAATGACTATTCTGCAAAGTTAGGGTGGAAATTCCAAACTTTGTCACAAAACCCGTCGTCGATGAGTGTTACTACTTTAGTGCGTTTGATGGTACAACAAACTGAACAAACAAAGCAAGAAACTGGTATTGAATCGTTAGAAATCAAGGGCGAACATTTTAATATCTTTTATGACAGTAATAATAAAACTGTCAACTTTACTGGTAAAGTACGTATGAGGGGATTACAAGAATATACTCTCGTTTTTGATTTGTTCGATAAAGTATTAGAAAAACATGGTTCGTCAATTACTCTTAATTTACAAAATCTAGAACTTCTAAATAGTTCGGGAATCGATATGCTATCGAAATTTATTCTCACTTCCCGCAAGAAAAAGACAGTTGAAATCACGATTATTGGTTCTAGCAGCAAAACTTGGCAAGCAAGGTTATTGAAGAATATGCAGCGATTGATGCCTACATTAAAATATGAATTACAGTAATTTTACTAAGACCAATAGTAATAATTAAAACTCCTCTTGCCGATGCAAAGGAGGAGTTTTCGATTTAAATTCCAAATAATTAGATACTTATACCATACCGCCAGCGGCTTGAAAGCGAGCGCGGGCGCGTTTGTAGGTCTGAGTTGCCTGGATTTGGGCTTGTCTGTCACCCTGGGCTACTTGATTCAAACGAGTTTGGGCTTCGTTAAAAGCAGTACGGGCTTCTTCAAGGTTAATTGAATCACCCTTTTCAGCACCGTTAACCAAAATTGTCACTTCATCTTCATCGACTTCAGCGAAGCCACCAGAAAGTGCGATCGCCTCCCAATTTTGACTATTTTCGGCACGCACTCGCATTACACCTGTATCTAAGGCGCTTAATAATGGTGCGTGTCCGCTAAGTATACCAAGTTGTCCGGTAGTGCTTGGTAAAACGACTTCTTGAGCCGTTGAATCCCAGACTGTTTGATCTGGGGAAATTACACGAACGGTTAATGTCATAATTGCTAGTTGATAGTTGATAGTTGTTAGTTGTTAGTTGTTAGTTGATAGTTGTTAGTTGTTAGTTGTTTGAGTCATAGATTTTTTCTACTAGCCGCTATCCACTCCTCTACTATCCACTATCGACTAACTACTATCGACATTACTAGTTGTTAGTTGATAGTTGTTCGAGTCATAGATTTTTTCCGCTAACTGGGATCTACTCCTTTAACATCCACTATCGACTAACTCCTATCCACATCACTAGTAGTTAGTTACTAGTTGATAGTTGATAGTTGATAGTTGTTAGTTGCTAGTTGATAGTTGATAGTTGTTAGTTGTTTGAGTCATAGATTTTTTCTACTAGCCGCTATCCACTCCTCTACTATCCACTATCGACTAACTACTATCGACATAACTAGTTGTTAGATGATAGTAGATCGAGTCAAAGATTATTTCCGCTATCTGGTAGCTACTCATCTAAGAACCACTTTCGACTAACTCCTATCCACATCACTAGTTGTTAGTTGATAGTTGTTCGAGTCATAGATTCTTTCCGCTAACCGCTAATCTACTGCTCTACCATCCACTATCCACTAACTACTATCCACTAACTACTAATTACCCTTTCATTTTTTCTGCTTTTGCTCTAGCTTCTTCGATGCTACCAACCATGTAGAAAGCTTGTTCTGGTAAGTCATCGAGTTCGCCAGCAAGAATCGCGTTGAAACCTTTGATGGTATCTTCAAGCTTCACATATTTACCAGGTGCGCCGGTGAATACTTCTGCAACGAAGAATGGCTGAGACAAGAAACGCTCTACTTTACGAGCGCGAACAACCACCAAACGGTCATCTTCGGACAATTCATCCAAACCAAGAATGGCGATGATGTCCTGAAGTTCTTTGTAACGTTGCAGTGTGGATTGTACTGCACGAGCTGTTTGATAGTGTTCTTCACCAACAATGTTGGGCTGCAACATTGTCGAAGTGGAACCTAATGGATCCACAGCGGGGTAAATACCTTTTGCTGCCAAACCACGAGACAATACTGTGGTTCCATCTAAGTGAGCAAAGGTAGTTGCTGGTGCGGGATCTGTTAAGTCATCCGCAGGTACGTATACCGCTTGAATGGAGGTAATTGAACCTTCGTTGGTGGAGGTGATTCGCTCTTGCAATGCACCTACGTCAGTACCTAATGTAGGCTGATATCCTACAGCAGAAGGCATTCTTCCTAATAGCGCCGATACCTCGGAACCTGCTTGTACAAAGCGGAAGATGTTGTCAATAAATAGCAGTACGTCTTGCTTATTAACATCACGGAAATATTCTGCCATTGTCAAAGCTGACAAACCAACCCGCATTCTTGCACCGGGTGGTTCGTTCATTTGCCCGTATACTAGGGCAATTTTTGAATCATTTAAGTTATCGGGATTGATCACTTTTGATTCAATCATTTCATTGTAGAGGTCATTACCTTCGCGGGTACGTTCCCCTACTCCACCAAATACCGATACACCACCGTGTTCGGTAGCGATGTTGTTAATCAACTCCATCATAATAACGGTCTTGCCCACTCCGGCACCGCCGAACAGACCGATTTTACCGCCGCGTCTGTAAGGAGTTAGCAAGTCCACAACCTTGATTCCGGTTTCAAAAACGGAAGGCTTGGTTTCTAAGTCGGTGAGTTTAGGAGCTTCACGGTGAATTGGAGAGCGTTCATCGGTACCTACAGGGCCTTGGTTATCTACAGTTTCGCCAAGAACGTTAAAAATTCTACCCAAGGTAGCTTTTCCTACAGGTACGCTGATGGGAGCGCCAGTATCGTCAGCTTCCATTCCTCGCACCAAACCATCGGTGGAAGTCATAGAAACAGCCCGCACCTGGTTGTCGCCCAGCAATTGCTGCACTTCGCAGGTGACGGACATTTCTTGTCCAGCTTCGTTAGTGCCTTTTACGATCAAAGCGTTGTAGATTGCGGGCATTTTTCCGTTAGGAAATTTGACATCTACAACCGGACCGATAACTTGAGTAATGTAACCAGTTTGTGTTTTTTCTGCGGTGGAAACCATGCTGAGCCTAAATTACGAAGCTATATTTTTACTCTTAGAGTCGTGGAGACTTTAAAATTAACCGATGTCATCTTCAAGATTAGCACCGAACGACACGATTATTAGGCAAAATTTGAGCAATAATTGCAAGTGCAGGCAGTGAAGGGAGTGGAGGGAGCAGAGCAACTGGGGGAAAGATTGATTTTTCTCTTCAACCTCAAATAATTTTTATTGTGCCCTTAATTAAATATATAAAGGTTCCGACAGCATTAATTAAACCAATATCAAGGCAATATCAATGCGTCGATAGATGCGATGGATTTCGGTATGGGAATAACCAACCCTGATTTGTCACAAATAGTTTAGGGTTGTTATGGATCAAAATCGTATTTTATCATCAGTTTTTTAGAAATGGAAAGCAAAATCCCAAATTCCGGACATTTCCCCCAGTCGGGAGTCTCCAAGGAGGCACTTTTTTCAACATCTCAAATCGAGGTACGTCTCGTTAAAGATGAAAAAGAATTAGATGATATGTTCTATCAAAGGTGGCTCGTTCTGCGATCGCCTTTAGGAATGGAAAGAGGTAGTGAAAAAGACAAGTATGATGATAGCGCTTTGCACTTAGTTGCTGTTTGCAACAATCGAGTCAAGGGTTCCGATAATAATTTTTTTAGAAGAAAAAAAATCTTATCGGTGCCCGTCATTGGTTCAGCACGACTACGCTTACTATCTCCGGAATTAGGTAGCATCGCTTATGTTTCCGTACTTGAGGAATTTCGTAACCAAGGTATCGGAACAAAGTTAATGGAAAAATTTATAGAAATAGCAGGGGAAAAGAAATACAAAACTTTAAGATTGAACGCAAGAATTCATTCTTTAAATTTTTACAAACGATTGGGATTTGTGGAAAAAGGAAAACCATCTGATTTTCTTGGTATTCCTCATATATTGATGTACTACCACTTTAGGGCATAATCCTGCATTGGATAAACTAATCCTCAATCATAATCGGATTGCCTATATCTTTTATCTTTCGTTTCTTTGTGAACTTTGGATCTGAAGCACTGTTGTTAAATGAATAATCTGAGGGCGATTAAGAACAGGGCTTACGCAATTGTAACAAGACCTTGGTTGGTGCGTGACACGAAAAGCGGAATTTATCGTTTAAAATCAATCGAAGTGTCACGCACCCTACAACTGTTGTTAGATTAATAATCTGACGGCGATTAAGAAGTAATTTTTCACCTGAGTAAAGTCTGATTATTTGTTTTACTTCTTTTCGCAATTGGTATCTACAAAAATCATCCCTTCAACTACCAAGCGAGACAACAGCGGAACAATATCAAGTTCCCAATCAAACCCCACCAGCCAATTCATAACATCATTTCCAGAAAAAACATCTCCAGAAAACATTTTTTCGATCGCAGATATAGGCACACCTTTGAGAGATACTTCTTTCCCTAAGGCGACAATTTTACATTCATCATCGTCTGAGAATTCAACAATTCTTACTTGTTGAAACTTGGGAAAGGTGAACTTTGTCTCAATTCCGCAGGAGAATATATTAACACCTATTTGATAAGGTAGAGAATATTTAGCGATTGGCTTAGCTGAGCTATCAAGATAATTGAGGTAATCATCGCCAATATTTTCATTTGTAAGGTATTGCTTTAAATCTACAATTAAAGCATTCACAGAATCATTTATATGTCCTCTCTCTCTAGGAAACGGTAGACTTTTGCGCCACTCCTGCTTCTGACGCAACTCATTAACTAACCAATCTAATACATCAATACCAGTTTTACAATGCACTCCTAAGGTAAGATGTAAGGATGGTCGATCCGCCGCAACTGCATAATGCCAATGACCACGAGGAATATAAAGAACATCCCCAGGTTTAAGAGTACAAGTTAAATAAGGTTCTGTTTCTGGAGGTGTGAAATCAGATGATTTCTGTGATTCTAAAGGATATTTAAATGTATCAGGAAAAACGTACCACTCCTTGTTACCATCTATTTGTAAAATAAATACTTCATGGGTATCGTAGTGGGATGAAAAACCCTGTTTTCCAGGCCAAGAGCAGTAGGCATTGAGTTGTACACCATACCCCAAATCGTATTTGACTTTAGAAGTGAAACTAGCAAGTTCAGGAATTAGTTTATGTACTCCGTTGAGGATAAGAGTCGCACCTTCCTGACACAGCTTAATCATATTTTCATTAGCGCTTTCATCCAGGACTTTTCCCTCTAAAGCCAAGCGCAAATCTGGATATTTTAATCTATGATAATTTAAAAGATAGGTGAGTTTTTCCCAGTCAAATAGGTGTGAAAATTTATTTTGTTCTTGGCTCGATATATAAACTGCTTTATTTCTCCAATTCTTATTTAAGAATTCTTCAATACTATATGGATTTAATATCTCGATCAGCGATTGCATTTAGTAATATCTATTCATAAAATGTAAAAAAAAAGAGTTAGAGTTGATTTTTTTTATACTCTATACTCTTTTGTTGTAAATCTTAAGACGTTAATTTAGTATCTACTCATTGCTGAAATCACCACCATCAGCATCATTATTAAATCTAGAAGTACCACTAGTACTCACCATTACTGGATGAATTTCCTTTACTTCAATTTGAATTTTGCTGTCACGGGGTTGTCTTATTGATGCTGCAAAGTTTTGTGACATCTTCAATTTCTCCAAAATAAATAATTAAGCAAATTTAACCTGAATTAAACATATAAATAACTCAGGTATTTTAGATGATTTTATTTTTCTTGATTGTAACATATACACATAAGTAAGTGCAATATGATTCATTCAAAAGCACTAGATATATTAAGTTTTATATAATCACAACGTTAACGATGAATCAATAACTATAATAAAGCCTTAACCATAGAGAAAAAATGATAAAACGAAAAATTATCATTATTAAAGAAGCTTTTTGATAAACAAATATTTTTTATAAGGTGTGAAATAACCCTAGGATTGCTAAAAGTCTTGGTCCTAAATATTCAAAAAAATAGCCCTCTTTGCTGTATTACAAAGAGAGCATATGCCATGCCATTTCACATAATGTTTAATTCACTTCCTTGAGATAGGATTACGCAAAATTGAACAATTAATTATTATTCTTTTCAAAGATAATTATTGTTGTATTTTATCTAACTTTTATTCAGATACTTTATTAATCCCTCATGTGACTGCATTTACAAGCTAATACTTAAAATCCATAAGCTAATCTCCTCTGATTTATCAGATATAAGAGATTGATGGAGGTCTGTTTTTTTACTTATTCATAAGTGTAGACAGGATTAAAAATATTACAAGGTATTCAATCGGTGCATTTTTCGAGAATATCATAAGTTAGGATTGCAGCATCAGTATTTCTAAAGCCATAGAAATACATTGTTAGCGGTTAATCTAAATCTATAAAGAAATTATTAAGTTTATGAGAACTTTCTCATCAAACTTTCATAGATAACTCATAAGCCGGGTTGATTATATATATCAAGAGGGAAATATATAGGTACTTCTGTGTTGAGTAACAAGGTTGCTGTCATAGATGTTTGTGTATTTGAGAAGCGATATATCTAGCTATTTATTAGTGGTTAGATCGCACAAATTAGACACCAAATCTAAAATTAATTTGAGGCATAAAATTATGAGAATAATGGTATATTCTCACGATGCATTTGGTCTCGGCAACATTCGGAGAATGTTAGCCATCTGCGAACACCTGCTTTCAGAAATTCCACAATTATCAATCTTGTTGTTGTCTGGCTCTCCCATGCTTCAGGGATTTCGTTTACCCAGGGGACTTGATTATATTAAGTTACCTTGTCTAAATCGGGGAAATACTGGTGAAGTCGCAGTGAAATATTTGGGAATGGGTGTGGATGAAACCGTAAAATTACGATCGGAATTAATTTTATCAGCAGCAATTAATTTTCAACCTGACCTATTTTTAGTAGATAAAAAACCATTAGGAATAAAGAACGAGTTAAGGAATACAGTTAATTATTTACACAATAAATTGCCAGATACTAAGCTGGTTTTACTGCTGCGAGATATTCTAAATACACCAGAAAAAACTATTTCTGAATGGCAAAAAAATAATTATTACAAAGTAATCGATAATTTTTATCAACTACTTTTAGTAGTTGGTTGTCAGGAAATATTCGATTTTTGTCAAGAGTATAAACTTCCCACAACTGTAGCAGATAAAGTGGGTTTTTGCGGTTATATTCGTCGTCCTCAAGGATATAAAACAAGTCAAACTATTCATGAAGAATTACAGTTAAACGATCGAGATAAATTAGTATTGGTGACTCCTGGTGGTGGACAAGATGGTTATAATTTAATTAATACATATCTTCAAGGACAAGAATTATTAAAAAGTCATCAAAACTGCATTAAAAGTTTAATATTTTGCGGTCCGGAAATGCCCACAAAACATAAACAAGAACTATATAAAGCCGCTGCTAAATATCCTCAAGTCCAGATAAGAGAGTTTAGCAACGACTTTATGAGTTATGTATCCGCAGCCGATGCAGTAGTATCGATGGGAGGTTATAACACCGTTTGTGACATTATCTCAGGAGCCAAGCCTGCGGTAATTGTACCTCGAATTAAGCCTTCTCAAGAACAATTAATTAGATCGCAAAGAATGCAAGATTTGGGTTTATTAAATAGCATACACCCTGAAAATCTGACACCACAGGCTTTAATGACACAGTTATTTCAAGTATTGGAAAACCCTTCATTTCCCAAAAATATTGATTTAGAAGGTTTACCCAGAATTGCCCGTCATATTAGAAATTTGTTAGCCGATAAGATTACTGAGACTCAACCAGAATTTTTTTATCCTAAGGGAAATAAATCTCAGCAATTGTTGGCTAGTTGAATATAAATATTTGATTTTCTGTGTGTTCGTTTGGTTTACAACTAAATTCCCTTATTCGTAATGTGTTTAAGTTTGCGATAAAAACAGATTTCTGTTCCCAATTAATCGCGGCTAGTCAAAATCAAATTTATTTCAGTTTGCGTTCCTTGAAAAGTCTATTAAGCGTTCCCTAATCGCTATTTTAAATCAGGAATCTATATTATGAAGAAACTCTTGTTCTATTGTCAGCATATTTTAGGTATGGGACATTTAGTTCGCAGCATGGAAATTGTTCGCGGCTTGATGCAAGATTTCCAAATATGCTTTATTAATGGTGGACAAGTAATTAAGGAGTTTGAAATTCCATCAGGTATTGAAGTTATCAATTTACCTGCGATTAAAACTGATGCGGAATTTAAACAATTGCAAGTTGTCGATACTTCTTTAAGCTTGGCTGAGGTTCAAGAGTTTAGAAAAAATAAACTTTTACAGGTTGCTTCGGAGTTTCAGCCCGATGTATTAGTCATTGAATTGTTTCCATTTGGTAGAGGAAAGTTTTCTTTTGAATTAATCCCTTTGTTGGAAAAATTGCAGGTTAGTGAGAAGCCAGTTAAAATTGTTTCTAGTTTACGCGATATTGTTGTCACAAAAACAAATCAAGAGAAATACGAAAATAAAGTTTGTCGATTAATGAATCAATATTTTGATATGTTATTGATTCATGGCGATTCAACTTTTGTGGCTTTAGATGAAAGCTTTTCTCGGGTAAAAGATATTCAGTGTGAAACTAAATACACTGGTTATGTCGTGCAGAAACCTCCAATGAATCCCGAACTAACTGATGAAGATAGAGAAATAATTGATGACGAGCAACCTTTAATTTTAGTTAGTGTTGGCGGTGGCAGATTTGGGCATGAATTAATTAATTGTGTGATTGCAAGTGCTGATATTTTAGAACAAGAAATACCTCATAAAATTCAAGTTTTTACTGGTCCTTTTGCACCAGGAGAAAAATTACAATTATGGCAAGAACTAACTAAAAATAAAAAGAATATTCAGGTGAGTCGTTACACTCGTAATTTATTAAGTTACATGCAAAAAGCTGACCTTTCAATCAGTATGTCAGGCTATAACACAACTTTAAATGTAATGACTACTGGTGTGAGAGCAATGATTTTACCATTTAAAGGTAATAACGACCAAGAACAAAGAATTAGGGCTGGGAAATTAGATAGTTTAGGTGTTGTGAAAATGATTGATGAATCAGATTTACTACCGGAAATATTTTCTACAAAAGTGATTGATTATTTAGCACGGGAACCAAACAAAATCAAGTTTGATGCCAATGGTGTAGAAAATACCGCAGTATTAATCAAAAATCTCGTTTTCAATCAAAAAGTTGCTTAATCGTACATCAATATCTCATGACTAAGACTAAAATCTGTATTACAACTTTAGAATATCCACCCGATGTTGGAGGTGTTGGTGAATCGGTAAATCGCATTGCCAAGATGCTGACTAACATTGGTTATGAAGTTCATGTTGCTGTTTTCCGCTCCAAACAAAGATTTGTTTCCGATGGCAGTTGCAGACGTGCGGGTTGTGAAACAAGTTTACAAGATGACATTTTTGTGCATCGCATTAAGTCAGCAATTCGTGGTGAGATAACAGAGTTAACTGATTATCTGAGTGATGTTTATTTTCAACTAAAATTGTTGCATCAAAAATATCAATATGATTTATTCCATGCCTTTTTCTTAATTGAAACAGGTTATGTGACAACAATGATAGCTAAAGAAAATGATGTACCAATTATTAACAGCGTGCGTGGTGCTGATTTACATAAGCATATTTTTAGTCCTAAAAATCACGGCCCAATATCCTGGATTTTGAATTATTCTGACTGGACAACTTTTGTTAGTCGAACTTTACAAAAAAGAGCAAGTTTAATTAGTCCTATGACTACATTAAACTCTTCTGCTTTTTGGAATTCCATTGCACCAATTAATTTTGAAGAGTTACCAAAACCTGCAATAATTGATGATTTATCTGGTTTAATAATCGGTACTACAGGAAGATTTCGCGGTAAAAAAGGAATTGAATTTCTCTTGGATGCTTGTAGTAAGTTGAGTAAAAAAATCGATATTACTCTGTTATTGATAGGTGATTTTGTAGAGAAGGAAAAAAATTATTGGCAACAAGAATTAAAAAATAATGATTTGGGTTCTCGCTTGCAAATAACTGGGATGAAGACTCGCGAAGAAACTTTAGCTTATTTACCTTATTTGGATATTTTTGCCATACCTTCTCTAACTGATGGTTGTCCAAATGCATTATTAGAAGCCATGTCGGCAGGTTGTGCAATTGTTGGTAGCAATGCCGATGCTATTGGTGAAATTATTGAAGATAGTGTAAGTGGGTTATTAGTTAATCCTGGAAATGCCGCAGAATTAGCCGCAGCATTGCGATATTTAGCTGATAAACCAGAATTGCAATCGCAATTAGGTACTGCAGCAAAAACTAAAGTACAAACGGAACTTACACCGGCAATCGAATTAAATAATTGGTTGAGTATTTATCAGCAAGTATTAGATACTTCTAAGACTTTGCAGGTTAGAGAATTAAAAGTTGTTTGATTTGATTCAGAGAATCGCTCTCAGCCTAGAAGGCTGGAGCTACAATTACAAAGCCCAGGAAGGTGGGCTTCATTTAGGGCATCTTTATAAATATTTGGTATAACCTTTATTTTCGCTTTCAGCAGATTCTCAATCGGATTTTATAATTTGGAGTAATTAACCATGAGTAAAGCCAAAGTAACCATTGTTGTCTCTCCTCGCGAACGTTTTAGCTTTACCCGCGAATCCTTAGAAAGTATTTACGAACATACTACTGTTCCATTTGAACTTATTTATGTAGATGGCAATTCTCCTGGTGAAATTAAACAATATATTCAGGATAAATCCCAAGAGAGAGGGTTTAAATTAATTCGCAGAGAATATTATTTATCACCCAATCAAGCCCGCAATTTAGCAATACCTCATGTTGATACGCAGTATTTATTATTTATCGATAATGATGTATTGGTTAGTCGCGGTTGGTTACAATCTTTATTAAATTGTGCCGAAGAAGAGATGGCGACTGTAGTTTGTCCCCTTACTTGTATTGGTAAAAATATCGGTGAGACAATTCATTTAGCTGGGGGTGAAGCCCATATTGTGGACAAACCACAAGAAGATGGCACTATCAAGCGTAAAGTTCATGAAAAACATTACTTTGTCAACCGTAAAGTTGTAGATGTGAAAGAACAATTACAACGCCAAAAATGTGAATTCGCTGAATTTCATTGTATGTTGGTTCGTAAGGAAATATTTGATAAAATTGGGTTGTTAGATGAAGGGCTTCTATGCACTCGCGAACATATTGATTTTTGTATGACTGTCAATAATGCTGGTGGAAGTTTTTATTGCGAGCCGACTTCTATTGTCACCTACGTAACGGGGTTGAAGTGGGAATTACCAGAATTATCATTTTTTATGTTGCGCTGGAGTAATGCTTGGGAAGTTGCGAGTTTAGAACACTTTGCCAATAAATGGAATTTAGCTACCTTAGATAAATACTTTACAAAACGCTATAAGCGGATGGGGCATCGTCGCCATCAGGGTTTTTTAAAACCTTTTCTGAGTTACTTTACTTTAGGTTGGAATCCTTTATGGTTAGAGAAAAGAGCAATTGCAATTGAGCATAAAATTAATCAATTAATTACCGATAATAACTCTAAAAATAAGACTCACAAGCAAGAGCGATCGCAAGAATTAGTTACTCGTTAAAATGAAGATAAATTATAAGTAGGTGAGTGGTAAAAAATATTGTTATGACAAGGTAGTAGTGAGTAGTGAATAGTGAGTAGGTATAAGTCAGAGAAGTGAATTTACATTCTTGTACTTGCCCCAACGGTTTATTTATGCCTACCTACTTAATACTTTTGAATGTTTAATCTGTTTCAGAAAAAGTGAAATCGCCGCGTAAATCTGACAGGCACCCATGACAAATAAATCAGGAAAATAAGTAATATATGGCTGGCAAAGATTCTCCGAAAACAAAGCGGGAAAAACCAAAGAATATCAAAGCAGCTTTACCCGGAATCAGTCAGATTTTACGGCGATTTGCACCTCAAATACGCAAGCAGCAAAACCTGCTAATCATGTCCTTTTTAGGACTTATGGCCGAAATTGGTTTACATTTATTAGAACCTTGGCCTTTAAAATTAATCTTCGATTATATCCTGGTTCCTGATTTTAAAACCAAAATATCGGAATTACCTTTACTAGCAGGATTTAGCTCGGTTACCTTAGTAACTATTTTTTCTATCGGCTCATTAGTTATTGTCAGTTTACGCGCTTGTGCTGCTTACTTTAGCGTGTATGGGATGGCACTTGCCGCTAGTAACGTATTAACTGAAGTTCGTACCGAACTTTATAGTCATATTCAAAGACTTTCTCTATCTTTTCACCATAAAGCCAAAACTGGTGACTTGATTACCCGCGTAACTTCTGATATTGACAAAATTCGAGAAGTTACAGTCATGGCACTACTACCTTTAATCGCGAATTCCCTTACTATCATCGGCATGATTGCTGTCATGTTTTGGTTGCATTGGGAACTGGCAATTATTGCAGTTGGTTTGTTTCCCTTATTTATTTTCTCCACTTATCGTTTAACAAAACGGATTCGGGGAGTAGTAAAGTCTCAACGCCAACGAGAGGGAACTATTGCAGCAGCGGCAGCAGAATCCCTGGGAGCAATCAAGGTTGTACAGGCGCTTTCACTGCAAGAAATGTTAGAAAAATCCTTTGCAAACGAAAACCGCCAAAGTTTACAAGCTAGCGTCAAAGTACGAAAACTTTCTGCTGGTTTAGAAAGATTGGTTGAACTTTTAGTGGGGTTGGCTACCGCTCTAGTCTTATGGCGAGGGGTACATTTGGTATTGGGAAATCATATCACTCCGGGAGATTTACTAATATTTGTCAACTACTTCCGCATCGCTTTTAAACCAATGCGTGTTTTAGCAAAGTACATTGGACAAATTACTAAAGCCACCGCTTCGGGGGAACGTATATTAGATATCTTAGATACCGTTCCCGATATCCGCGATAGCCGCTTTGCAATTGATGCTCCACCATTAAAAGGATGTGTTGAATTTTATAATGTCAGCTTTGGCTACGATTATGGAAAAACTATCCTCAAAAATATCGACTTTAAGGTTTTACCCGGACAACATGTCGCATTAGTAGGCACTTCCGGCGGGGGTAAGGCAACCCTTACAAGTTTATTACTCCGTCTCTATGACCCGACAATTGGGGGAATACTCGTAGATTGTCACGAACTCAGAGAATATAAATTACAATCTTTTCGACGACAAATTAGTGTAGTTTTACAAGATAGTATTTTATTCGCTGCGAGTATTAGAGATAACATTGCTTACGGCGATCTAGCTGCCACTGACAGGGATATTGAACGCGCAGCACGTTTAGCAAATGCTCATAACTTTATCATGGACTTACCCCAAGGTTACGATACCATCTTGGGAGAAAGGGGATGTACTCTTTCCGGCGGACAAAGACAAAGAATTGCGATTGCCCGTGCTGCAGTACGTAATGCACCTATAGTAATTTTAGATGAACCTACCACGGGTTTAGACCAGAAAAGCGAATATTTAGTTAATCAAGCCTTGAATAGGTTAACGAGGGGAAAAACAACTTTTACAATTTCTCACAATCTCCAAGCCATCCAAGATGCAGATTTAATTATGTATATGGAAGGCGGAGAAATTTTAGAGAAAGGAACTCACAGTCAATTAATACGTTTAAATGGAAGGTATGCTGCAATGTATGCTTTGCAATCCGCAGTGGGTAATGGGCATAGAGTATTGGGAATTGGACATAAATAGTTAAGAGTTGAGAGCTCGCGGAGCTCGCGGAGTTAGGAGCTCGCGGAGTTAAGAGTTAGGAGTTGAGAGCTCGCGGAGCTCGCGGAGTTAGGAACTCGCGGAGTTAAGAGTTAGGAATTTTTCTAACCACTATCAACTATCAATTATCAATGATCAATTATCAATGATCAATTATCAATTATCAACTAATGACTAATAACAACTTGTATCAAACTCGTGTAATACTTGTACGTCATGGACAAAGTACGTACAATGAACAAAAACTTTATCAAGGTTGTTGTGATGAATCCGTACTTACAGAAAAAGGAAAACACCAAGCATTTCAAACGGGAATAGCATTAAGTAAAATTAACTTTGATGCTATCTATATTAGTCCATTACAAAGAACTCGGGAAACTGCTAGGGAAATTATCAACGCGACTAATCATAAAGCAAAATTACATATCAATTCAAACCTCAAAGAAGTTGATTTACCCCGATGGCAGGGTTTATCCTATAAATATGTCCGTCAAGAATTTAGTACGGAATATCGAATTTGGGAAGAAACTCCACACGAGTTTACTATAGAAAAAATTGAATCAAGCGGACAAACTTTAATAAAAACAAAAACTAAACCTGTTTTACAACTTTACGACAAAGCAAGACAATTTTGGCAAGAAGTCTTACCGCGTCATCAGGGTAAAACAATTTTAGTGGTGAGTCATGGCGGCACAATTCGTGCTTTAATAGGTACGTCAACGGGAATTAAATCCCAGAATTATCACGGAATTCAACAATCGAATAGTGGTATTAGCATTCTTGATTTTGAAAATAATTCTTCATCAAGTTTTTCATCAGCCTCAGCTAAAATTGTAGGTGTTAATCTGACACAGCATTTAGATGAGGTTTTACCAAAGCTAAAAAATGGTAAACATGGCTTGAGGTTATTGTTATTACCTATAAATCATCCAGAGAATCAAGCAGATGCTGATAGCAAACAAATCGTTAATTTTCTCAAAAACGTTGAGTTAGATTTTTGTCTAACCAATCCTATTCCTGCTACTCAATCTATTGCAGAATCAATCATCAAATCTCAGACTAATCCTCCAATAAATTTACAAGTATCGCGAGAGGATTTTCTTGATATTTGGCATCAAACAATATCCAAACGATCGCAAAATTATCATGGGCTTAATACTGGCTTGGTAATAGCAGATACAAATACAATTTCTACTACATTAAGTCAAATTTTGGGAGTAGAATCGCGATTATCGCTACAACTAAATCCAGGAGAAATCAGTATTCTTTTTTATCCAATATCGCACAATAAACCAGTATTACAAGCAATGAATATTACGGGATTATCTTAGTTTTCTAGTAGGGTACGTTATGCTGTCACTGACGCACCCTACAAAAAAAAATAACGACACAACTATCTAATAGGAATATCATCATGAAAATTTTAATTACTGGAGTTGCAGGTTTTATTGGATATCATTTAGCACAAAGATTACTTGCTGATGGCAAACAAGTTTATGGTATCGATAACCTCAATGATTATTATGATGTCAATTTAAAAAAAGCACGTTTGGCAGAATTAACTCCTAATACTAATTTCCAATTTCAACTTCTAGATTTAAACAATCGTGAAGGAATATTACAACTATTTCAAGAACAAAATTTCGATTGTGTCGTTAATTTAGCAGCCCAAGCAGGAGTGCGCTATTCATTAGAAAATCCCTTTGCATATGTTGATACTAATTTAGTAGGGTTTGCAAATATCCTCGAAGCCTGTCGTCACAGTCAACCCCAACATCTTGTTTTTGCTTCATCTAGTTCAGTTTATGGTGCAAACACCAAAATTCCCTTTTCTGTCAGTGACAATGTAGATAATCCCATTTCCCTTTATGCAGCTACTAAGAAAGCTAACGAGTTGATGGCACATTCCTACAGTCATCTGTACAGTTTACCCATTACAGGATTGCGCTTTTTTACAGTATACGGCCCTTGGGGAAGACCTGATATGGCTTATTTTAAATTTGTTCGAGCGATTGAACAAAATCAGCCGATTAATGTCTTTAATTATGGTAAAATGCAGCGAGATTTTACTTATATTGATGATGTAATTGAAGGGATTGTTAGGGTAATGCATCACCCTCCAAAACCACATCATAAAAATGAAAATATTAATGCTCGCTATAAAATTTACAATATTGGAAATAATAAACCTGTAGAGCTATTAAGGTTTATTAAAGTAATTGAAAAAGCAATGGGTAAATCAGCCCAGAAGAATCTTTTACCGATGCAGCCTGGTGATGTTCCTCGTACTTATGCAGATGTTGACGAGTTAATCAGAGATGTCGGATTCAAGCCCACTACAACTATTGAGCAAGGTATTGAAAAGTTTGTTCGATGGTATAAGGATTTTTATCAGCATCAAAACCAAAAAGTTTCCCAAACTGCATGAGAACAATAATGTCCACTTGATAGTGAGTATGGCGTAAGATCTTAGTAATTTACGATCGTGAATATATCCAAATTTCCGTCATTTAAATTTGACGTTCAGACCTTTATTTGTCTTTTTTTTTACTAATGAATAATACTATTTTTATCTGAAGCAGTTTAGAATTTATACTAAGCATGAAAATACACAAGTAAAGCTTATCTAAACCTGCTAATAATATAATTGAAAATATATTTGTCGGTTGTTTATGAGGTGCATCAAATTCTCAAAAAAACATTGACTTCAAAACATAGAATCTCATATTGTTTCAAAAGTATTTTTGCATTTAGCTTGCAATTTTTTGCGACTTCCTTATTTTTATCGCTAGAATTACAAGCTCAAGAAACAAAAGATAATTTCGATTCTTCTATTTATATGCAAAATATCCAGAAAGATACGATCGGAAATATCCCAAGTGTTTCAGAATTATCTAATGTTGAAGTAAGTGAGTGGAAGTTTCATATTCTAGAATATTTTATTAAACGTTATAACATCGATACAAGATATCCTCCAGAACTTTTTCAGCGCCAGGGTATAATCAAACGTTATGAATTTGCCTTTATTTTAAATTCAGTTATTCAGCATCTTGATGAATTAAAAAAAAATCAAATAGCGAATTTCGCAACTCAAGAAGAATTAGAAGCTTTGACAAGATTACAAAGCGAATTTGCTTCTGAGTTGGATATTATTAATCAAAAAATTACTCAATTAGGAAAAAAGAGTTTTCCAGTATTTTCTACAACAACCACACTTAGTGGAGAAGTTATATTTGCAGTTACTGCCGTTGCTAGTGGAAATAAAGCTGATGATGATGAAAAAACTGATACTAATGTCACTTTTAGCCATCGCACTAAGTTACAATTAAACACTACTTTCACTGGTAAAGACAGACTGAAAACCTCTTTCAAGACTAGTAATATAAAGCCACTTTCCTCCGCCACCGGAAGTAATATGGCGCGTTTGGCTTATCAAGGCGATAGGCAAAATAGATTAGAGTTAGGTGATTTAACATATCGCTTTCCTATGGGCAAAAAAACCCGAGTTTACATCGGTGCGAAAGGATTAAATATCAAGGATTTTGGCGATTCTATTAATCCTTATTTTGATGGTACTGATGATGGTGCTGTCTCTCGTTTTGCACAGCGTAACCCCATCTTTCGTCAAGGAGGAGGCGCTGGAATCGGTTTTAAATCTAAAATTAGCGACAATTTAGAATTTGGTTTGGGATATGTCGCCGACGATGCCTCGGAGCCAGAATTTGGTATAAATAAATCGGATTATGCTGCTATGGCTCAACTTTCCTTTGAACCTAGTAAAACCTCTAAAGTTGGTTTAAATTACATTCATTCTTACAATAATCTTAGTACTAGAACCGGCAGCGATCGCGCTAACGACCCATTTAATGATAATAGTGAGTCTATAACTGCTAATTCTGTGGGCTTACAAGCTTCTGTTGCTCTCAATAAAAACCTTTTTCTCGGAGGTTGGTTTGGCTTTACTCATGCTAAAGCAAATGATTTGCCTTCAAAACCAACTGCAAGTATTACCAACTGGGCTGTTACTTTTGCTTTTCCAGATTTAGGTAAGGAAGGTAGTAATGGTGGAATTATCATCGGACAACCACCCAAGCTTATTAATAATCAATATCAATTAGATCGTAAAGAATATATAGATAATGGTACTTCTCTACATTTAGAAGCCTTCTATCGTTTCAAAGTTAATGATAACGTGTCGATTACCCCCGGCATACTCGTAATTACTAACCCAGAACATAACAGCGATAACGATACTATTTATATTGGTACATTACGAACAACTTTTAGCTTTTAACTAATAATAAATTCTCCTTGACGCTAGAAAGTAAGTCCCCAAAGCGAAAGGGTTTTGTAATATAATCATCGGCACCAGAAATACTCGCTTTTGCTTTATCTTGCTCATCACTACGGGCACTTACAACAATCACTGGAAGCTTTTTTCCTTTGCTTCGTAATTCTTCCAAGACTGTAAAACCATCTTTAATTGGCAGCCCTAAATCTAATAGCATTAAGTCAAATTCTTTACTTAATGCTATTTCAATTGCTTTTTCTCCATCTTCCGCTACAACTGTGACATAACCATTTTTTCGCAATCCTTTTTGCAGAAAAGCTGCAAGACGACTTTCATCTTCAACTATTAATATTTGGTTCATCTAATATTATTGATATTTTATAATAACAGCAAATCACATTTATTAGCAGCAATGCGTTTATTATATTTTAAAATAAAAATATTTCAGATTCTTTAAATCATGTAATATTTCCAACTAAGATCTTATCAAGCATCAAATAACAGCTTAAATATAATACACATTTTAATCATACATCTATTTTCATGAAAAAACATTAAATTTTTAGAAGAAAACAATCATCTATTCAAAGCTTTTGTACAAAGTGTCAATGGTAGTAAATATAGGTATATTTTGGCATTATTACCTTTATTCTTCCAATATCGGACTTTAATAATCTGAACAAATTTACTTTTCAAGAAGTTCTGGGATGGTAACAAAGCTATAACCCTGTTGCCTCAATTTTGCAATTATCTCAGGTAAAGCTTTTACCGTATTAGTGCGATCGCCACCGCCATCATGTAGTAACACAATACCACCCGGACGTGCATTCTTCAACACAGTATTGACCATCGTGGCAGGTGCAGGTTGCTGAAAGTCGCGAGAATCAGCAGACCACATCAAGGTAGCATATCCGTTATTTCTAGCGTAAGCAACCAAGCCATTACTTAAATGTCCCCCTGGTGGACGAAATAGATTTGTTTTCACACCAGTAACTTGATAAATTAATTCTGTGGTTTTATCAATTTCAAAAGCAGCAACTTGAGGATTCATGAAATGATACCAATGGTGCCAAGTATGATTGGCAATAGCATGACCTTCTGCTATTATCTGCTTTCCTAATTGAGGATTATTTCTCAGGGCATTTCCAACGACAAAAAATGTTGCCTTGATATTATTTTTCTTCAATATATCTAGTATCTGTCTGGTAGTATTTTTCCAGGGACCATCATCAAAAGTTAATGCTATAACTTTTTTATTTTTAGCGGGTTTAACTTCATAAATTATCTTTCCATTAAAGCTTGTTGGTGCAGCAGAAAGTAAATTTTGTTTTTTAAATTGTTCGTTTAAAGTCCCTTCCATTGCGGTTTGAAATTCTGCAAAGCGCTGTTGATTGTTTACTTGTGCCTTGACAACTTTTACTTTTGGTCTATCGATGCCAATAAGTTGAGATAATTTCACATTTGTAGGAATTATCAAACTCAAAGATAAAGTACCAGTCAAGATAAGTAAGGCGATGAAGCTTTTATGCGGTAGAAAAAAAAACTTTCTGTTTTCCACTTTTTATTTCTCTCTAAAGTATAATTAATTCTCTAGTTTCTTTTCCTAAAAATTTAACAAAAATTAGTTTTTATTGGGATAGTAAATGTTTCCCATAATCCCTCATTTAAAACTAATATATAAACCTTATTTCAGGTAAATGCAGGTTTATCAATTATCGAGACATTTGGGTCAAAAACCCCACCGTCTCTTGGCGTGCTAGTAATTGGTTGGGGAGTCACTGCGTTGGGGAGCGGAACTCCGTTGTAGCAAGTGACATGTCAAAAACCCCATTCAATTCTCCCTCACTCCCTCACTCCCTCACTCTTTATTTCTCTACCGACTCAAAGGTTTTCATATCAGAAATTATTGAATCGCACTTTAAATAAGAATGCGAAATTTGTACCTGTATAAACTACAGGAATTTAATTAAAATAAAGCAGGTATCCTAATCAATTCTTCAGACAAGAATAGCCAGCTATTTCTGTAGGTTTCCGTTTACTAGAAAACCTACTTAAACATACCCAATAAATACATCCCCATCTTGAATGCGAGAAGAATGGATAAATACTCCCGTCAATAAATATTACTCAGAATATTTAGTTAAATTTTACAGATAAAATTTAGTCATAAATGCAGGCAATTGATTGCCTACTATTACAATAGTAATACCAGCTTCTAGAAAAATATATAATCGAGAATACGATTAGCTTAAAAGTTACGAAAATCTATCAAATTAATAACTAACCGATAAAAGTATATTCGCAAACGTTAATTATAAATTAGATGAATATCAATCTTTCTATAAATAAAATATCCTGCCATCCGGTGAATGATACTTTTACTTAAACCAACTGATATTGGCTTTTTGTTTAGTTTTGAATTTCATTTCATTTATGCACCTAGTATTTATGCTTTCTGAATAAATCTTAATGAAAATTTTCCCCAAATGAAGTTATTTAAATTACTTATGGACGATTAAGTAAGGATTTTAATTAAAATTTAAAAAACTTTTCTCAAATAATATTATTTTCGCAAGCGATAACCCATTCCTCTGACTGTTTCAATCAATTCGCTGCCTAACTTCTTCCGTAGATAACCAATGTAAACATCTACAATATTTGAACCGGGATCGTAATCATATCCCCAAACTCTATCTAAAAGTTGTTCTCTACTCATGACTTGCCCTGGGTGGCGAAAAAGAGTTTCTGCTAAAGTAAACTCCCGGGCTGGTAAATCGATATTATCCCCACATACTCGTGCTTTCCGAGTACGTAGATCCAGTACCACATTACCTGCTTTCAAAAGCATCTCTTTTCTGTCATCAGATACTTGACTATTTCGCAGTCTTAACCTTATACGTGCGAGCAATTCTTCAAATCGGAATGGTTTAGTCTTATAGTCATCAGCACCACCTTCAAGCCCTGCAACTTTGTCATTAATATCATCGCGGGCTGTCAGTATAATTATGGCTAAATTTTCTCCTTGTCCCCGTATTTCTTCCAAAACTTCCAAACCATCTTTACCGGGAAGCCCCAAATCAAGAATAAGCAAATCAAAATTATTACCAACTGCCAAATTCAAAGTTTGTTCGGCATCTGATGCAATGGTAGGTAAAAAACCATTCGCACGCAAACCTTTTGCAATGAACGAAGCAATTCGAGATTCGTCTTCAGCAATTAGGATTTGACTCATAATTAATACTCTTGGGTTGAGAAAATTTATCTATGAAACCTCGGCAGGCAGAGAATGTGGAGATTGAAAAAAACATCCCAGGCAATTAATTGTCGCCACTCGTAATTATCAATTGATATGCATTCACACCTTAGATTGAGTGTTAATTGTTTATTGGTAAAATTATACAAAAAGTCGCACCTTTTCCGGGTTGACTTTTAAGGGTAACTTTCCCGTTATGGGCTTCTGCGATCGCCTTAACAATAGATAAGCCTAAACCAGCACCTTCGCTGCGACGACGGCTATTGGCAGCACGAGCAAAGCGTTCAAAAATTCTTTTTTGATCGGCTTGATTAATTCCTTCTCCTGAATCGCGTACCCAAAATTTAACATTACCTTGACTAATAGAAGAACCAATTGCAATTGTATCAGTACTAATTGTATGCTCAGTTGCATTTTGGGCAAGGTTAACTATAGCTTGTGTAAGCCGTTGACGATCTACTACGATTATTCCTTTAGCAGCTTTATCGAGACACCAATTGCGTTGCCCTAGAGCTTGAGCTTTAGCAAATAACTCTTCAGTCAAACTGCGAATATCAACTGTTTCTAACTGTAAAAAGTCCGGGCGCTCCGCCTTTGTCAGTAGAATTAAATCTTCTACAAATCGGCTCATTCTATCTAATTCGTCAAGCACCAGCGTTACAGTTTCCTGTATTTCTTGTGGGTCGTCATCGCCCATTAATTCTAAATGTCCCCGGATAATAGTAATAGGCGTTCGTAATTCATGCCCCGCATCATTAATAAAATTGCGCTGAGTGATGAAAGTTGCTTCCAATCTGTCCATCATATCGTTGAAAGTTGTTGCCACATCTGCTAATTCATCTTTACCCCGCACCGGAATGCGCTGACTAAGATCGGATTCGCTAATAGAACGAGCTGTTGTACTAAAAGATCGTAAAGGAGCCAAGACTTTCCCCGAAGATATCCAAGACAGGAGCAAAGCCGCAAGCATAACCAAAGCACTCACTTGAATGATAACGCTTACCGCTTCAATCACTTCTTGACGCTCGCCGCTGATGGTATGAGCTACTACAAGTATTCCTAATGTTTTTCCTTGTATTTTTACGGGTTGACTCATGTAAATGATGCCACCCTCTTTACTATCCGGTGATTCCTCTTCATCTTGCTCTGGTTTAACTAATTTTGCCCAACGACGCATTAGTTTTGAATCTCTGTCAAAAATTCTTGGCCGCCCTCGGGGACTGGATTTAAAAAATTCTCCATCCACGAAGGTAAGCAAATAAGTATCGTCTTCCGGAAGCTGTTTAGCTAAAAATGCATTAAAAAACTCTTGCAGTTCTTCCTTAGAAGTTGGACGCACAAGGCGACTATCCGGTTCGTTCACCCAACCTGAAGTTTGTATTTCTTCTGATTCTGTTTGCCCTATTTCTTTAGTGTCTGCTTCATTTTCAATCAATCGATTAAATGTCTGTATCTTTTCTACCAATTCCCTACGAACTCGTGCATCCACACGGGCAAACAATAGCAGACGAAACGCCGGAATCGATACGATAAAAATAAAAGTAATAATCAGCACATACCAAAAAAGAATACGGGTTCGAGTAGCCCAAAAGAATCCCCGCCATTTATTTAATCTAGCGAGCTTGGTTGTTGCTGAGGTGTCTACCTGGGTCGAATCATTATTGACAAAATTTACACTCACCCAATTGCACTTTGATACTAAATTTTTGAGTATTACTTTCTCATATAAAATAACTTGTGTATACTATCCTCAAGATAGATAATTTATGGTACTTGTGTGGGTTGAAAAAATTTCTGATCATTTTAGATATTGATTCAGAAAATTCACCCGCTCGTCGCAGTCGTTTCAATTCTATAAAGCATCCTTATAGAATGAAATAATCTTAGAAGTTTCGCAATATTAAAATTTATGAATTTATCGTCAGTGCGACAATATTTTCATCGTGAGATTCAACAGCCTGACGAGTATATTGACTTAGCAAAGGCAGCTTTATATATTGCTCGAGAAGAATATTCTGACCTTGATATTGAGGAATACCTGAATGCACTTGATACAATGTCAGTGGAGTTAGAAGAACGCTTGCCTTGTGAAAAATATCCCTTAAAAATTGTTCAGTGCATTAATAGATATCTCTATGATGACAATGGTTTTAGAGGTAATAAGAAAAATTACTACGACCCTAGAAACAGTTTTTTAAATGATGTAATTGAACGTCGAGTTGGAATTCCAATTACTTTAGCACTACTTTATATAGAAATTGCCCGTCGCATTGATTTTCCGATGATAGGTATAGGAATGCCGGGACACTTTCTCATCCGTCCAGATATACCGGAAATTGAAATTTTCGTCGATGCTTTTAACAATGGCGAGATTATGTTTCCTCAAGATTGTCAGGAACGCCTGAGTCAAATTTACCAGCAAAATGTAACTTTGCAGCCAGAATTTTTAGCACCAGTTACTAAAAAGCAATTTTTAGCAAGAATGCTGACTAATTTGAAATATATTTATCTCAAACAACAGGAATTTGAGAAAGCTTTAGCAGCAGTTGAACGAATTTTACTCTTGTTTCCCAGTGCTAGATTAGAATTACGCGATCGCGGTTTATTATGCTATCAAATTGGACGCTTTAATCAAGCAGTCCAAGATTTACAAAGCTATTTACTCCAAGCCCCCGATGCTCAAGACGCTTCTACAATTCGGCACTTGCTCATGAAATTGGGTCAAAATCCGTAATTAAATATTAAATAACTCTTAACTCCGCGAGCTCCGCGAGCTCCTAACTTTTAACCCCTAACTCCTAACTTACTTACTCCATCTAATTAAAACTTTCTGCAACACACTTAAGGCGACGCAGCTGTGCTTCCATGTCGTTTTTTGTAAACTTGAGGGCGAAGGTTTTAAAACCCCAAGTAATTATAGGATTGGGAATTTCAAATTCAAAACGATTAACTAAACGAGTTGCATTATTTATTGGTTGACATTCCCAACGGTCTTTTCCTCTGAAATAACCATCAAAACCCCACACTACCAGACCTGGTTCTCTTTGCACAACTGTACTAATCAATGTAGGCTTTATTACTGGTATTTGAATAATAAACCGACTTTTACTACCCACATCTGTACTCCAATCCCCAATTGGTTCGCAGCACAAAGCGGGATTTAACCATCGATGCATTAAAACACGGTCTGTGATACATTGTTCTACTACTGCGGATGTAGCATTAATTTCAACTGATTGCTCAAAAACTTCTTTATGGGGCATTTTAAGTTTTTAATCTAATCTCCGCACTTAGACTAGCGTAAAACAAGTTGTTTTTAGCAAACCTTTAAACAACGGAACAAAGTCTTTTAGACAGCATGCATGTATTATTTAGTACTTCTTATTCAGTATTTGTCAAGTATTTTAATTAGTTTTTTTTGGAAAAAGAGTAAATAAAAATAAAAAAAGTAAAAAATAGTCTTGATATAAATTATTTGTAAGATTTACTGGTAAATTAAATTGCAAAACACAAACAAAGTTGTCAGGGTGTGGTATTGTTTCAGGCAATAAACCACCATTACATCTAGGGTGTTTTTCGCGATAACACTAAACTTTAAAACTGGAAAACCATGATTTCAACTTGGCAAGATATAACCCAAGTGACGGGTGCTGATTTGTCAATAAGAATGGAGACAATTTTGGCACAAGCGTCGCCTTCGTTGTCAACAGATGCAGTAGGCGCAGCTGGAAATGTGACTCAAGCAGCTTTGGCAAAAGTAATAGAGATATTGCCCTCCTTGCTAGGTGCAGTTGCCATTCTGTTTATTGGCTGGCTGGTTGCTTATTTAGCTAAAGCTATAGTCCAAGGGCTGCTCAATCGCACTAACATCGATAACCGTATTGCTTCTGGATTGACGGGTGGAAATGAATCTATCCAAGTAGAGAAACTACTTTCTGGCTTGGTTTTTTGGGTCATTCTGCTGATTACTATAGTTGCGGTTTTAGACACGTTAAACCTCAAAGTAGCTTCTGAGCCGCTGAATTCTTTTCTGAATCAAATTGGGGAATTCTTACCCAAGTTGTTGGCAGCAGGTATCCTGTTGGGAGTGGCTTGGTTAGTAGCGACTCTTGTGAAGACGTTGACGGTAAATGCTCTCAACGCTTTAAACGTAGACGAACGATTAAACACACAGCAAGATGCAGCAGCTGGTGGTAGCAATCAGCTTTCTATTTCCCAGACTATTGGTACTGCTCTTTACTGGTTCATCTTCTTACTGTTCTTGATGCCAGTACTAGATAGGCTAGGCTTGCAACAAGCCCTTGCACCAGTAGAAGCGTTAGTAACGGAAATTTTGGCGATTCTGCCGAATATATTAGGAGCAGTAATTATCGGCGCAGTTGGCTGGTTTGCGGCTAATATCATTCGTCGGATTGTAACTAACCTGCTTTCTACAACCGGTATCGATCATGTAGGAAGTCGGTTTGGACTCTCCCAAACTTCCACGGCTGGACAGTCTTTATCTTCGATTCTAGGTACGATTGTCTACGTTTTAGTTGTGATTCCTGTGGCGATCGCAGCGCTTCAAACCTTGCAAATTGAGGCTATCTCGGTACCTGCAATTGCAATGCTGCAACAGGTTCTCAATGCTATACCTTTAATCTTCACTGCAGGGGCAATTTTAACCGTTGCTTACTTCTTAGGACGCTTTTTATCAGAGCTAGTTACTAGCATCCTCACAAGCATAGGCTTCAATAACATCTTTTCTATCTTGGGTTTACCCACACCAGTTACAAGAACAACAGTTACATCAGAAGGAGAAGTTCCTTCACCAACATCTCGCACCCCATCAGAAATTGTCGGCATTATTGTCTTTATCGGCATTATGCTATTTGCTGCTGTTGCGGCGATTAATATCCTGAATATTCCAGCTTTGACAGCACTGGTGACAGGTATTGTGATTATATTGGGACGAATTTTATCTGGATTGGTAGTATTTGCAGCAGGTTTATTCCTGGCAAACCTAGCATTCAGCATCATTACCAGTTCCGGTAATGCTCAAGCTAGAATTTTAGGTCAAGTAGCCAGAATAGCCATCATTGTTTTAGTTTCAGCCATGGCATTGCAACAAATTGGCGTTGCTCCAGATATCGTTAACTTAGCCTTTGGTTTGTTATTGGGTGCTTTAGCTGTTGCGATCGCCCTTTCTTTCGGACTTGGCTCTCGCGATATTGCTAAAACTCAAGTACAAGAATGGCTAAACTCCTTTAAGAGTAAAGGCTAAAAAAGATTAAGTAATATGAAGTATGAAGTATGAAGTGTGAAATCAATATTTTCATCCTTCATCCTTGATACTTCACACTTTTTTTGAGCTTGATTTGCAATTCACTTTTGATCCGATTCAGAATTGAAGACTCATCAAGATTAGCTAAAATTTTACCAATTACTACTTTTGGTCCATCGGGGCCCCAAGTCGCTCCGGCTCGTAAATATGCTTTAGTGACTTGCCCAATACCATAAGAAGAAACACCAGCTACACCGGCTTGAGTAAGTGCAACTGATACATAAGGACCGAGGGTTGCCCCGCCGGTAGCTGGTGCAGAAATACCAAGTAAAGTTTTTAAAGAACCCAAACCCAAATTTGCTAGCAGTTCGCTGGCACTAATGCCGCCCATACTGAGGGCGATTTTTTGTAGCAATTTGATCGCACCAGCTTCCGTCATGGGAATGCCGTAAAGTTTAGATAAGCCCAAAATTAAGAAAACATCGATCGTAGCAGCACTGATAATATCGACTACAGTTACTGGGTTAAGAGCAACAGCTAGAGCTTTAGTAATTACGAACTTCCAAATCAATTGCGAAGCCGCAGTTTCACGCAATTCCAGTTTACGCTGCACCAATTGGTCGTTCACCTCGTCAGCATAAAGCATGGTATTAAGAGCAACCAAAGCTTTACCTTCGCGGTGAAGAATCTCCAATATTTTTAGTTTTAGTTCCTCTACTTGGGGTTTCGCCTTACGTAACTGCACGCTAGACTCACCATCGTGCCGACGAACCATTGTTCTCACCAACGGTGAAGCCGCAGCAGTGACAATTTCATCTGGTGAAAGTAATTCCCGTACTCGCTCAGAGCGAATCTTTTCGTAAACTGCAATTCGGTCAGCTTTGGGATATTGATCTACTTTATTGAATACTAATAAAATTGGTTTACGCGCTTCTCGTAACTGAGAAAGAGCTTCATGTTCCAATTTAGTCATATCCCCAGAAATCACGAACAAAATTAAATCGGCTTGTTGTGCAATTTGTTCGGCCAATGCAGTGCGAGTTTCTCCATCAACTTCATCCAATCCGGGGGTATCAATCAACTGCACTTGAGATTGTCCGCTACCACCCTCGAAAGTAGCTCTTAAAGCACGTTGAGACTCACCCACAGTTTCTTCATTAATAGTCCAATTAACTGTTTGTGCATCGCGAGTTACACCATGCAAAGGTCCAGTTTCAAAAACCTCTTGTCCAACCATTGCATTTAGTAAAGAAGACTTGCCTCTTCCCACCATACCAAAAGCAGCAATCTGTATGACCATGCTTTCCAACTTTGTCAGCATAGTTTCCAAATCGGCAATTTCCATTTCCAATCCTTGAATTTCCTCAGAACTCAGATCGAGATTGGCAACCATCGAATGCAGTAAGTTTTGTGCCTGCTTATAGTGAAGTTCCGCCTGAATCTCTTCAAAAGTGAAAATCGCCTTATCTAATTCTTCTGTACTAGAATAATTACTGCTATGGGGTTCTGGTAAGGGTAATTTGGAAGTCATATAAATTTTAGATTTTAGATTTTAGATTTTAGACTTTTGATTCTAGACTTTAGATTTTAAATTTTGTTACGTTATCTTCCATGGTAATGATTTTTTTTAGGTCAGGATTGCACCCTACAAGAAATACAACAAGCAAAAACCGTCCCCAGGTAGGACGGCTCGGTGTAGATTATTGTAGTAGCCTCAGGAACTCTAACCTCACCCCGCCTAGGGCGTGTTTTCAAACCCCAAAACCCCTCAGGCTAAAGCCTGGGGCTATAGGATCAAAACCTGCCTACGCAGGCTCAAAACCTTGATTTGAACTAATCCGCTTCGGCGGATTTAGTACGTGTAGCCGCACCCTTTAGGGTGACGGCGAGGCAGGAAAACACGCCCTAGTAGTGCACCAAGTAAACTAAGTCCTTGGTTAATTTTTACCACTCACCGGGCACCCATAAGAATTTTTTTAGAAGAAAAAAATTCTTATGGGAACCCTTCACCATTCACTACTCACTACTCACTAACCTTACCCAGCAATTTTGGTTTGGTCGCTCACTCGAGTACTAAAATATCATTTACTGTAGGTACAATATCTAAAGCATAAATACCTATTCTCATGTAGTTTTCCCATGGACTTTCTTGATCATTCCACGATGAAGGTTTGTGGCTATTTTCCAATACTTGATTTTGTTGTTGTATAATCTGACGAATTTGTTGAATATAATTATTTTCTAATTCTTGACTAGCCTCAGCTTCAGAAATCTTTTGTAAAATTAAAGATTTTGACTGATTTATATCTTCTCCAAGAAGATAAAATTGGTTTTCGATATCAGTTCTTAACTTTGTTAATTCTGAATCTCGTGACAAGATAAATCTGGTGTTTGAATTAGCGAACAGATCGCATTCGAGTATAGTATGGTACTTTTGTAAAAATACAGATTGATTACTGTTTTTCACATTGAGAGCTTCTTGGTATACACGTCTTCCAATTTTCTCGATTAAGAACTGGCTGAATAACTCATATTCTGGTGTTGATTTTATCTGTTCTTCGTATTCAGAATTTAGAGACTGACATGATAAGGATACAGCTTGGTCTAATGCTTTTTTCCTTAAATCCTTTGGAGCAGCTTCAAAGTTAGAAATAAATCCATTATAGCTAGAAATACTATTATTTTTTTCTGCTACTTGATAAGCAATTTCATAAAGACGATAATTAACTTTCTTCACATCAGGTGAATCAGGATATTTATTCAATAAATATCTATATCCTTCAATTAAATCCGCTTTTTCTGTTAAATCGTAAATATGA
>JBHJJJ010000082.1:0-18523 GCA_050042755.1 Rivularia sp. (in: cyanobacteria) | reverse complement strand
TTGAGTGAAGATACCTCCCTTTCCGATCAAACTGGGGAAGATTCTTTGAGTGAAGATGACTCCCTTTCCGATCAAACTGGGGAAGAGTCTTTGAGTGAAGATGACTCCCTTTCCGATCAAACTGGGGAAGATTCCTTGAGTGAAGATACCTCCCTTTCCGATCAAACTGGGGAAGATTCCTTGAGTGAAGAGATTGGAGATGGAGACAATATAGCCTCCTCGCCAGATAAAGAATTGTGTGATGACGATGGTTCTATACCTAAATCTAAAGGTAACAAAAATAGTTCCATACTTAAAGGTAATCCGGTAATAGTACCGGGAGAACCCCCCTTGCTAAGTGATTTAGAAGACGTAACCGATAGTAAAGATATTGGAGATGGGGATAATGAAACCCCTGATTTAACTGATAGTGATTCGAGTGAATCTTTAGGTGAAACTCCTATTACAGATCTCTCAGAAACTAGAGATGAAACTCCTGATTTCGCTGATAGTGATTCGAGTGAATCTTTAGGCGAAACACCTATTAGCGATCTCTCAGAAACTAGCGATGAACCCGAAGCTGAATTAGAAGATCAAGTTAGTGATGAACCCGAAGCTGAATTAGAAAACGAAGCGGAAACAGAATCTAATAATACAACAACTGAATCAAACCCAGAAGAAAACATAGCGGAAACCAACAATCAATCTCAACCTCGTCCAATCGATCCATTTGCTGAATTTCCCAGATACATAGGTGAAATTCCTTATGTTTGTGGCGTACAAATAGCAAGAATAGACAGACGTACTCGACGCACATCTGACTCCTTAGATGATGTTCAAGCTTATTTCGAGAAAAAGTTAGCAGATACAGATTTCCAAGTAGAAAAACTCACCGATGAACCTGATACAAAAGTTTATCAAATTTCCAAAGGAAATCTAACTAAGTTCTTACAGCTTTTTGCAGTCAAAGAGCAGGGTACGATGATTCTTTTATCTTACCGGCGAGATGACTGTTATAGATTAAGTAGTAAGCAGCAAGAAGAGCCTACAACAGAAGAAGAAGAACAAATAACTGAAGAAGAGTCTACAACTGAAGAAGAATCTACAACTGAAAAAGAACCAACAACTGAAGAAGAGTCTACAACTGAAGAAGAACAAATAACTGAAGAAAAGCCTACAACTGAAGAAGAACAATTAACTGAAGAACAACAAGAGTTTGATGCAAAATTAAGTCAACTTTTCCCTGAAAATAATTTGACAGAAGAAGAGGATTTTGCAGAAACTTCCGAAGTAGAAATTATCCTTAGAAAGGATACAAAAAATAGTCCTGAAGAATTAGCTTTGCTTGTGATAAATAAGCTAAAATCAGAGGGTTTTGAGGCATCAAAAGTCAAGAATGAAACTTCCGGACTTTTGTATGAAGTCAAAAAAGGCGAATTTACCAAATATATCTCTTTTTTCCCAACAAAATAAGGCAAAGGAGCGATTATTATTGCAGTGATAAATTTTCCTTATTGATTTGCGATCGTTCGTTCCTAATAACTTTTTTCGGAAATAATTGAGCGAAGATCGTAATTCGTAATTCGTAATTATGGATTACGATTTTTTGTCGTAATAATTATTAGTTAAAAGTAAATAGGAAACCAGAAAAAGTAAAATTGGACGGGCTTTCTCTGCCCATCCCACAAGAAGCTATTTACAACAAAATTTCCATACCCAATCCCCAATTAACTAAGCCTTAAACTGTTTTTCTAATAAATTCAGTAGAGTTTCTCTAGGAACTATCGAGGATAACTTAGTGATAAAATGAGAAGCAATACCACCTACAACAACATTTGCTTGTCCTTCATCTAAAGCTTTCAGTGCTCTGGTTACTACTTCTTCGGGAGTAGAAATACTCTTAGCATTACGTGCGAGTGCAGGAGGAAAGTTAGCTGCAACGAAAAAATTTGTTTCTGTAGGGCCTGGACAAACTGCTAAAACCCGCACTCCATATTGACGATTTTCTGCCCATAATGCTTCGCTAAAACTGCTAACAAAAGCTTTACTGGCCGCGTAAACTGAAAGATATGGTATTGGTTGGAATGCTGCAATTGACGACACATTTATAATACTTCCCGAACGTCGTTCCCGCATTTGTGGTAAAAACTTGTGAGTTAAATCCACCAGCGCCACATTATTTAACTGCACCATTTGCACTTGGCGCGCGCCATCAGTTTGAGAAAATTCACCATAGTCACCAAAACCCGCGTTATTAATCAGTAAATCAACGGTCAATCCTTGAGTTTGAGTAGCATCGTACACTTCACTAGCTGCCGATGGTTGTGTTAAATCTTTTACAATAACATTTACTTGAATCTTGTGTTGCTCCTGCAACTGCTTAGCAAGAGTATTGAGTTTATCTTCCGAACGAGCAACAATAATCAGATTGGTATTTCTTGCAGCAAGTTTCTCTGCAAAGCTTTTACCAATACCATTGGAAGCGCCAGTAATTAAAGCTGTTGGCATTTTGATTAATAAAAATTTTGTTAACTACCCTACAAATGTTAACAATACTTTGCCCTTCTTTTTGAACTACCAAAAGTAAAAAGTTAAAGGTTAGAAGTGTAATAGCTCCCAACTGCGCGAGCTCCTAACTTACTTATCTTCCCCCTTTCCTCTCTCAAACAAGACATGTGTTATTTTTTCCCTCAGGGTGGGAATAGTAATAGTAAGAGTTAAAGGGTGTTTAGATGTACCGTCTTCATAATAAAGCATTTGAAATCTTACGTGCTGAGATTGAAACATGTAGCAGTAATGACAAGCAAGGAGCAAAAAAACAGCAAATTGTTCTGAAACGCTTGGAACAACTGCAATTGGAACTTGGAAAACGCGCAAAATTAGATGAATTGCGAGATGCTGTAGTAGATGTATTTCCTATCTTCAGCGAAACAGTTCTCAAAGAAGCAGCTAAAGCTAATCGCAAAACAAATATTTTTGGTAAATTTAAATATCTAACAATTGGTTTAACTTCTCTTGTAGGGGTGATGGTAGTACTTAATTTACCACATCCAAAAATTCGCTGGTTTATTGCCAGAACAGCACCAGTATTGCTTATACCTTCTCATATGAATATGGATTTTCACTACTGGGGTGCAAAAAATTCCGTTCAACAAGCAGAAAGTTTGCTGAAATCTGCTTCGAGTTTTACCGATATTAAACAAGTAGAAGAAAAAACCGAAGAAGCCGAACGACATCTGAGTAGCATTCCAGTTTGGTTTATAGGATATTATCCGGAATCTTATTGTCAAAGATTTAGCTGTAGTTGGAATTTTAGTTTTGAAGAATTTGAAAAAGTTCGTACCTTAACAACACAAGTGGAAACAAAAACATTTACAGAAAAGCAGGCTTTTGTACTTTTAGTAGAAGCAGAACAAGCTTATAACGGTGCAAGGAGAGAATTAAGTATAGCAAAGACTCAGAAGCAGAAAGAGCTCGCAATTGTTTCGATGGAAGCCGCTATTAAAACTATAGAAGGAATTCCTCCAGAAACATTAGCACATCTACAAGCACAAAGAAAAATAACAAAGTTTAAGCGTTATTACGAAAAAGTGGCTCAAAAAAAATAGTGTTATTCTCAAATTTTTCTGACGCGATCGCATTTTATATTTAACATTAAAATCCAATTTTTTACATCAATCATAAAATCATGTATCGTCTTAATAATTCCGCTTTCAACATTTTGCGTGATGAATTGCTAAATTGCGGTTCTGATAATGAGATTGGTAGAATCGAAAGGCAATTTGTAACTAAACGTTTAAAAAAACTCCGTCGAGAAAAAGGTTCTCCTGCAACTTTAGATGAATTGCGCGATGCAGTTATAGATGTATTTCCAGAATTTAACGAAAAGATTCTCAAGAAAGCCGTAAAAGCCAATCAACCGCCGGGTATTTTCAGTAAGTTAAAATGGGTGGCAATATCTGTAACTAGTATTTGCGGTACGGTATGGTTAGTTAATTTACCATTCCCCATGATTCGCAAACCTGTAGCCGAGAAAGCACCGTTATTGCTTTTACCTTCTTACATCAGCATGGATAAGAGTTATCGCGGTGCAATCAAAGCCACAGAGCAAGCAGATATTTTGGTAAATAAAGCTACTAGCATCGCCGATATTAAACGAGGTGGCGAAAAAGTTAAACAAGCACAACAAAATTTAGATCATTTACCAGTTTGGTTTTTGGGCTATTATCCTCAAGCTTATTGCGGTTTATTTGGCTGTACTTGGAAATTTACTGTAGATGAATTTGAAACAGCACGTCGTCGAGTTGCGCGGATGGATGCTAAAGTTTTTCAGGAAAAAAATGCTTTTGAGTCCCTAACCGAAGGTGAATCAGCTTTAAAAGTCGCTAAGGAAAAATATCAGCAAGCCAAAGGTGGAGAAAAAGAACAAGCATTAGCACAGATGCAAGCCGCTTACTTTAGTTTAGAGCAAATTCACAGAGAAACTTTAGCTGGTAAAAAGGCGGCTACTATAGTTGCAGCTTCCAAACCCGATTTAAACAAAATAATTGCTGAAGATGGAAAAAGCAGTCTTTCGGGTAATTTCATCGAAGCAGCGAAAGTATTCGCCATGCAAGCAGCACAAGCATCCCAAAATCCACCTCATCCAGTTTATAAATGGCAGCAAGTTGAAAAACTATGGTTAGAAGCAATCAAGCGATTGCAAAATATTCAAGCTAAAAATCCTAATTATATTGAAGCCCAGAAACTACTAGCCAAATATCAAAGTAACCAAGGAATTATCCGAGGCAGACTCCAAGCAGAAAGAGAATCAAAACAAATTCTTCAGCAAGCAGAAGGGCAAATTGAAAGGTTTATTGCTTATCCTTCCTCCGACGTTAACCAGTACAATGCCAAATTACGAGGGATTATCAATAAATTGGAAACCGTAAAATCTGGAACAACATCTTATCCAAGGGCGCAACAACTAATATTATCAGCGCAAAAGCATTTGAAAAAGTAAGCTAAATTAATCTCACTCCTTTCCCTTCTCCAAAGCATCGGAGAGGGGAAAGGAGGCTAGGTTAAGTTGTTGTGCAATGGCATCGCTGCTGTAATATCGTTTCTGCATAAAGATACGCCCAATCCAGCCGAAGCAGGTAGGCTTTGTTACGATAGCCGAGGCAGTGCGTTGGGCGGGTTCCCCGACTTGTAGAAACTGCCGTTCAGCCTTCCAGGCTGCGGGCTATTAAGCGCAGCCTCATACAGAATTGGTATAAGAATGCTAATTGCGAATTTTCACGTTACTTTGTTTTCTACATTTAAGGCATCTATTCCCTGCTTTACCCAACACCAACATTCGTATTCTGAGTTAAATAACTTTGGTGCGGCAATGTTATTTAATGAATCTGGTAAATAATGGTCGTAATAATATTTACCAGCTTCGTGGGAAACGATTATTAAGTTGTTGCGGAAGGTATAGCGATATTTGAACGTATCATCATCGCTAACGAAATCCGAATTGTTATCTATGTGTTCTTTGGCAATATTTATGATATTATCAACGCTACTACCATAGATCTTAGCCGGATTTTCTGCTTTATGATACTGGCTTTTCGCACCAACTTGTGATAACAATTTATACGAATAAATTTCGTAGTTATCTGCTTTGCCGAAAACAAATGGCATTATGAGATATCCTTGGTAGGATACCGATTCTTCATAAAGTAGGCGGTTCATCAATACCTCCTTGTACGTGAAATGCTCCCTTAACAAAAACTGAAATTTTTAGCACTCAGAATCATTTTTCAATCCATTAGCTGCACAAAATTTGTTGCCAATCGATTGCTGAAAATTAAATTAGTACCATTTGGATAAATATTTGAAAATAGATTGTTGAAATTAAGGTTAAGATAAGTTATCTCAGATTCCGAAATGGTATTAACTGGTGCTAGGATGCTCTCCTACATCGCAATTGAGTAGAAGTTTGCAGAACTTTTGAAGGCAGAGGATTTTGACTCCAATCTTCAAGAAAGCACTATTTTTTTGCGATTAAATTTTATCTACTTATTTCAACTTACCATAACTAGCTAATAGTGCAAGAAGGTTATCACCTACCATGGACTAAGTTGTTTTGGAGAACGATACTTAAGGTTCCAGGGTAGGCTTGGAACAGCTACAGCACTTTGTTCTAACAAGTTTTGAAAATGACCAAAAAAAATCGGATACAAGCCCCCGGATTTATCCGTGGAGAAAAAACACTTCTGTCATTGTTCCAAGCCCCTCGATTTATCGATGGGGTAATAATTCTAAATTCTTCATGTCTTATTCTAAATTCATCTTGACGGGCTGTACTTGGTGATTTTTCTTCCTAGGGGCAGTGGACAAAAAAATAAATTTGCGTAGCTGTTTGCAACCATTTTAGATTTTTCATGATTTTCTGTTTGCAAAAATTCTCAAGTTGAATAAAATGTTGCCTTTAGCACCAAGGAATATAGTTAATACCAATTCTGTATGAGGGTGCGTGGGTAGCGCCCCCAGCCTAGTACTCGAACAAGCCAACATTGACGGGTGGAGGCAAGCTCCCGGGAGCAGGGGAGGCAGGGGGAGCAGGGGGAGAAAAGAATTTTACCTTTCTCAAGCTGTCATATTTTTGTTTAAGTCGATATGCATTAATAAACCCCCAGGGCAAGTACAAGAATGTAAATTGGCTTCTCTCAGAGTTGACGCGCAAGCATCCAAAAAGGCTTATTCCTACTCCCTATTCCCTACTCCCTATTCCCTACTTACTATTCCCTATTCCCTACTCACTACTCCCTATTCCCTACTCCCTACTCACTATTCCCTATACTTCCAAGTCTCTCAAGTAACTCGAAGTTCATCTTCCTCAATATATACAAAAAATTCTGGCTTTTGAATTTCTTCTACCCTAGTGTTTTTGAGCAATGCTATAATTTCTGAGTCAACAACGATCGCAGTATCTCTAAAAAGACCAAGAAATCCACTGGGTAATTCAAGGAAGGTTAGCTCTTCAAAGTCAATGTCAATAAGACCAATTTTATCGGTTCCGATTTGGAAATCTTCAATGACATCAGCTTCATCTGTGAATACACTACCATCACCGGGTTTTAAAACAAACGTATCTACCCCGGAACCACCATTTAATTTATCTTTACCAATACCGCCGAACAGAATATCATCGTTATTATCGCCTCTTATAGTGTTACTACCAGATTCGCCAAGGAAAATATCATCCCCATCTCCGGTATAGCGAGCATCTCCGCCAAGATTTAAAAAATCAGAGCCGTCTATTTCTTGGTTAATAACACTACCGATGACTATATCGTCTTGCTTACCTGTTTTTGATTTTCCAATTAACAAACTAGCGCGATCGTTTTTGCCAACATCGATGATTCCTGTATAACCTCCGTTGTCTTCTCGACGTATTCTTAACTCGTCAAAATCATCGATGGGTAATGTATCTATAGATTCATAAGCCTTAATACCTAGTAAGTCACCGATTAAACCTTGTTGATTAATCGTATTAGTAAAAGTTGTAATTACTCTATAATGCTCTTCCCCAAAATCGGTAACAAACTCAGATATAGTTCCGAAATCCATTTGAAAAGCCTCATCAGCAGTAACAGCTAATCCCCGATTTCCCGCAATACTTTTTTCACCAACATAGGCTCTAGAAAATACGGATACATCGGCGAATTTTTCGGGAGCCTGAGTATCGTTTATTCTGCCATCTAGATCGTATATATCTTCGTTTGGATCTTCTGTAAATGGATTTTCGTCACGATTTCTTGCTGATGGGGGTTCCAGAGCCGTAATAGTTCTACTACCTTGGTTATTACCAGTTACTATGTCTTTGTATTCAATCGTCATCCCATCTCTGTAAAATCTTCCTATTTCTGTGCTTATTAACGAGCCAAGACTGTGACCTATTAAGTTTAAACTTTGCCAAGCTGCTTGACTATCAATTCCATAAAAATTCTTTAAGCTTTTGACTGCAAATTCAGCAACGGGAGTAATCCAACTACCAGCGCGGAAATTGCCCCTACCCGGCACTCCAAACTCGATTCCTAGCACTTTCGAGTTATTATAAGCTGCTTCTCTCCAATCTAAAAGTAAAACGCGATCGCGCGGATTTGCAACAACAATTTCTCGTGCTAAATCTGTAAACCTTCCATCGGGTGCATCATTCCAACCATGTATGACAACCCAAGTTTGTTCTGCATCTATAGGATTGTTGGCTTCTCTAAAACCTACGTGACGGATGCTCCTGTTGTTTTCTATTTCTTGGTTGAGTAAGATTCCCTCTTCACTTCCCCCAGTAATAACTCCTTGAACTGGTAAAATACCGGTATCCAAATATTTGCTTCGCTGTTGGGAATTTGGAGGACGATTGTAAGGACCTACTAATCCTGTAATTGTATTAACTGTGGTGTCTCCGTAACCCTCTGCTCGCAAAGTTATGGTTTGATTGCCACCAGTACCATCAGATGCAAGTTTGACGGTATAAGTGTAATTGTTTCCTACAATTTTTTTGAGCGAAATTTCTTTGATGTGGCCATAATCATCACCTACTGGGAAGATGTTTATTTGAGCCGTTGATGAATCTGTTGGCACCGTGAGAGTAATATCAAAGCTTATCTCTTCCCCCGGTTTCAAAAAGACATTAACTGTATCTAAAGATAATGATGAATCATCGCTGCTAGTGGTGGAGATGATGTTACTTATATCTTCATCACCAATATTCAGGATGGCTGTTTTTCGATCCCCAAGGGTTGCGCCACCTGTCAAGTTTCCTAAAGATAAATTAACAGTTTCTCTCGCTTCTGCTAAATTATCGCTCCTGATAGGAATAGTGATGTGTTTCTCGATTTCTCCATCAGCGAAATTGACAATAATAGGAATATCATCAAAATCTTCATTAGCGATCGCAGTACCGTTTGTTAAATAAACTGTAGCGCTAACATTGCCGAAATTGCCGTCGCTACGAATAATTGTAGCGGATAAAGTCGGAACTCCTAATTCAAAAGTATTAAATTCAGCTTGAGCAAATTCTAATTTACCAGGGTTAGAACTTTGATTTATATCAAAATTGTGATTATTTCCAGCAAATTCAATTAACTGTTTTCCGGTGTCGGTTTGATGCCAAGTATGAGTATTACTTACTTCTTCAAAAAGTGTTCCTTTAGTTACTGCACTTTTGACGTGAAAAATATTATCATTGCCATCGGCATCGCTAATTTTAGCTAAACATAAATCCTCCATCCCGAATACACTACTATCACTAGTTCCCTCAACCAATTGCATCATTTGAATTGCGTTGTCGGGGTTAGTTGATACTAGGGAAAATAAAGGACGCTTGTCACTATCAACAGTTGATTTTTTAAATACTTCCTCCATAGTACCTTGGGGAATCAACTTCAAAGCAAAGTTATTTCCAGGATTAATATTAAAAGTTTTTATATCCTCATAATTTACCGATTTTTTATTACTTTCTCCCAAGTTTTCCGTAAAATTAGCACCTTCTTCAGCATCACTAATGACAGTATAGGACGCCGCCGAATTAGTTAAAGCAGGGCGAGCAGCTTCTTTAATATATTCATCGAAATGGGGATTTAAATCTTCCACTCCTGCAATATTAATAATAGGGAATTCGCTGTTATAACCACCTTTATAAAATAAAAAATCAATGGTAAATGGACTAGTATCATCTACAGGAAATAAACCATTATCAATTATATTTTTATTGAAATTAACCGGAGTAACTTCTGAATCTGATATTTTACCGGCAAAATCTGCTTCTAAAGTAAGAGGAATAACTTGAGAAGATGCTTTGAATATGGGATATTTAAAATTTACCGTAAGATTATTTTCAAGAGATAAAAAATTTTGATTTAATAAATTATTAGTTGGTAAAATATTGAAAATTTCAATATTTGGTACAAGATTTTCTAGACTATCCATAATATTTTTAGGACTTACACAACTGGCACATTTTTTTGTAGGGGCACGTGACCGAAATATTTTAGATTTAAGATTTTAGATTTTGGATTGAATATTGATTGGTTGAGGGGCCCCTAGTTTTAACTATGGAAAAATCCTGCGGATGTCAAGCACGGACACGCTGCGAAGACTGTTAATCCAAAATCCGAGGGGCCCCTAAATTTATTTATGGGGACAATCCAAATATGTCCTATCGGACACGCTGCGCTAACGTAAATCCAAAATCCAAAATTGATTGACGGGAACCCATTAAAAATTTAAAGTGGGAACCCTGTGAGCTTTTGATTGATTTTTAATGTAAAAATAAGGCTGCTCAGGGTACGGCACCATCCAAGTCTTGTGACAATCGCGGCCATTCCTGATTTTATTAAATAATATTTACGTCATGGTTGAATGTAGCTTGTGAAGCAGCTTTGATATTCATATTTAGATATAAAAAGACTTTGTATTATTTTTTCCTAAATAGGGTGCCATGGAATGTAGTTTCACGCACAATTTTCATTGAGATGAAATTATAATTATCGGTTGAATTTATTTGATGAATTGTATTAGGTTACTTGAAGCGCCATTATGAATTACACCTAAAAGCACGCGGGAAAACTCACGCCCCGCATATTAATATCGGGGCGGAAATTTGACACGAGCAATTTTAATTGCCGTGAAATGGTATTATTAGATTATGGCTTTTAAGCCAAATTTTTTGTCCATAATCCACGGTTGAAAGCACTGGGATATTTTTTGTGGACTAAGTATCAGGAAAGCTTCTATGTAGGGTTATCCCCAGGACGGAGCCGTTCTACTTGGAGACATAGAAGTGTTGAATTAAACTGCGAAACAAGTAAGCGAGTCTGTTCGCGAAGCGTGTCCGAAGGACATAAGTCCGAATCCTGATTGTCGGTAGAGCAGTTCTCCTAAAAGCTAGAAAAGTTTAGCCAGATAGCTGTTCTATGCAAATAGAACCGAGCGACAAGCTATGCCTAACTTCTAGCCAGAACCCGCGTCTATTTATAGCGCGGAGTGGCTCAGCATAACTTGAGTTGTGCAGCCCGTCATTTCATGACGGGCTGCCCAGTTTCCCCACGAGTTTATTCTCTAGGTGAGGCTGGTTGTTCCAATCAATTGACTTTTGCCATGCTCAGGACTTATCTAAGACAATATTATCGGCATTAAATCACGAATATTGGAAAAAAATATAAAGAAATGTTGAGAGCTATATAGCGATACAAAAAATAAATTTCAAGCAGTTATGGTAGAAATCATGGTAATTTTGTAATCATGGTTCGCGCTCCATACTCATTTCAACATTAACGTGCTGCCTTTAATCGCAACAGAGGGGAAATCAAGATAAGCATCGTTGAAAGGTGGTGAACTGTGAGACTCATGTAAATAAAACTGCGTAAATCCTGTTGAATATAGCATTTCATCAATAATGCAGGATTAAAGATGAGTAACAATCTAGCTATAAAACTTCGTTCTGGAACCCAGCAATCTCATGCTGCGACGGAAAATATCGGTTTTATGAAATGTTTCGTCAAAGGAGTTGTCGATAGAAACTGCTTTGCGAAATTTTTAAGTAACTTATATTTTGTTTACAGTGAATTGGAAGCAGCACTCGAAAGTCATAAAAACCATCCTTGTCTCAGAGTGCTTTACTTTCCTGAACTTAATCGTAAAGCCAATTTAGAGAAGGATTTAGAATTTTACTATGGCTCCGATTGGCAAAATCAAATTAAACCCTTAGCCGCAGCTGAAAATTACATTTCCCGGATTCGCGAAGTGTCAGCCAAAGAGCCAGAATTATTAATAGCCCATGCCTACACTCGTTACATGGGAGATTTATCTGGGGGGCAGATGTTGCAAACAGTAGTCCAATCAACCTTGAATTTAGAAGGTTATCAAGGCACATCTTTTTATAACTTCGAGCAAATTCCCGACAAAACAGCATTTAAAAACAAATATCGTCAAGCACTCGATACAGTCGCAGTTAACGATACAACAGCCGATAAAATCGTTGCAGAAGCCAACCATTCATTCCACTTCAATATGCAGATAGCTAAGGAATTAGAAGAAACTTTAATCAAATCTATCGGTGAACTAATGTTTCACAAGCTGATTAATTCTCAAAATACCGATAGTACAAAAATCGCTAAGAATTAATTGGAGATGGGGGAGATAGGGAGAACAAAAAAGTTTTTACTTCTTACTTCTTACTTCTTATACCAATTCTGTATGAGGCTGCGCCTACTCGAATCAGCCTCGAAGGCGTATCGCTACTTGTACAAAGCCAACGGAGGTTGGCTAAATTCGGCGCATCTTTATAAATATTTGGTATTACTCCCCCAACCGCTTATCGATTACCTATAAAATTTCTCCCCCTCTACCCCACGCCACCCTTCGGGTATCTCCTAAGCCCTAAGTCCCTCCGGGACGACCTTCGGTACGGGCATATAACGCGTACGGAGACGCTCCGCGTACGCGTTGTGACTCGTCAGAGTAACAGCAACAGCGAGTGGGGGAGACCCCCTGCTCTGCGCGCTGCTTCACTTGCTACAAGTCGGGAAACCCGCCCAAGGCAGTGGCTCCTCCCTCAACCCCGGTAATCATAAAGCCGAGAAGGGAGTACCTCTTCTTATTCCCAACAAATAACAACTAACAACTAATAATTCAATGGTATTTCAATTTCCTGGCGTTAAATTTGACTTAGATATCATTAAAAAGTACGATACCGCTACACCGAGATATACTAGTTATCCACCAGCTACAGAGTTGAGAGAAGACTTTACCGCAAAGGATTTTAAAGAAGCTATTTCTGCCTCAAACCACAGAAAAACTCCCCTATCGCTGTATTTCCATATACCTTTTTGTGAAAATGCTTGTTACTACTGTGGTTGTAATACTGTAATTTCTCAGAAAAAAGAGATTGCTATTCCTTATGTAGAGCATGTGATTCGAGAAATCCAGCAAACAGCCAAGTTGATAGATTCTAATAGAAAAGTGGTGCAAATGCATTGGGGAGGAGGAACCCCGAATTATTTGAACATACACCAAATAAAACAACTTTGGGGAAACATCAATCAATACTTCAATCTCGATGCTTCTTCAGAAGTTTCCATTGAAATTAATCCTACATCTGTTGATAGAGACTACATTTTATTTCTGCGAGAAATTGGATTTAATCGTATTAGTTTCGGTATTCAAGATTTTAACGATCGCGTACAAGTAGCGGTAAATCGCGTTCAATCGGAAGAAACGCTGTTTAATGTAATGGATTGGATTCGAGAAGCTGGATTTAAAAGTGTAAATGTGGACTTAATTTACGGTTTACCTTATCAAACTTTGCACGGCTTTTGGAAGACTGTAAAAAAGACGATCAAATTAGATCCCGATAGAATTGCTGTCTTTAACTTTGCTTACGTACCTTGGCTCAAACCATTACAGAAAAAGTTGCCAGTAAATGAACTTCCCCAGCCTCAAGAAAAATTAGAAATCTTCCGTTTGACAATCGAGGAACTTACCGCCAATCAGTATCAATTTATCGGTATGGATCACTTTGCTAAAGCCTCCGACGAATTGGCGATCGCACAAAGTAATGGTAGCTTGGGACGCACTTTTCAAGGTTATACAACTCATGCAGAAACCGAATTATTTGGTTTTGGTTCGACATCGGTAAGTTTGCTCAGGGATGCTTACGCTCAAAACCATAAAAAACTCAAAGATTATTATCAAGCAGTAGAAGCGGAAGTTTTACCAATTAGTAAAGGATTCAAATTAAGTGGCGATGATATTCTCAGAAGAGACGTAATTATGTGTATCATGTCCGGCAGAACTTTGCATTTTTCAGATATTGAATCAAAATATCAAATTAATTTTCATGAGTATTTCTCCCAAGAATTAGAAGCATTAAAATTGTTAGAAGCAGATGGACTGATTAACTTATCAACAAATCAAATCCAGGTGAGTGAAATAGGTAGATTGTTAGTCAGAAATATTGCAGTCATCTTTGATTCTCGTAAAACTATACAAAAAAATAAATTCTCTCGTTCAATTTGAAACAACTTAGTTATAAATTGCCACAACTGGCACATTTTCACTTGTAGAATGTGTCACGCACCAACCTAATATTGTGACATTTACGTAAGTCCTGTTTGTACTGTACTCAATCAATAATTACGATAAATTGTATAAAGTATTATGAGTCGAACAACCTACCTTCATTATATAAATAGGAAATTGTTCGACTCCCAGTATAAATATATCTTTTGAGTATCTACAACCCGGAGTATTTTACCCCCTGATGAAATTAATTAACAAGTAATTTTTACAACCCTTTTGTGAACTAAAATTTAATCAAAAATAAAAATAACTATAGTACTTCTACTTGATTAAAAAAACTCTGTATATTCCCTATTCCTTATTCCAATATACATATTTTCAATCCTCATAATCCTAGAGCATAGACCTTTTAGCATAGATAATTTAAAATGTAAATTCTTAAATATAAAAATAAATATTTAGTTAAAAAGAGTACTGAATAGCCGTTGTTCTCTGCGTACAATAATTATAGATGACCAAAGTTGTCAGCAGAGGACTTCTTGTGCCATATAAGACAAAAACGAGAATTTCATTGATTCGTTTGACTGCACTTGCTTCTCACTTTACGGCTATTTTATCCTGTTATTTCTTACTATTATTTTCTACTCCTATTATTTGGGCACAATCACCTAACGATGCCACAATTAATCTTTATATTTATAAATTTAAGAGTATAGATGAAGAGGAACGACACAGAGCAATAGAATCGCTACAACAAATAGGCTCGCCAGCAATACCAGCTTTGATAAAAGCGTTACAAAGCAAAGATATGTGGGTGCGCTCTCTCGCTGCGCTCGCAATAGCTAGAATAAAAAAAAATACAAAAGTATCTTTGCCATCTCTTCAGCAAACATTACAGGATAAAGAGCCGTTAGTTCGTTACAGCGCTGCACTTGCCTTAAGTTATATTGGTGGCAAGCAAGCTGGTTTAGCTGCACCAATTCTGATCCAAGCATTACAAAATAACTCACCATTAGTTCGTCGTCGTGCAGCTTTGGCACTAGGGAATATAGGTAAACCCAAAACCGCAATTCCAGCTTTAATACAGGCTTTGCAAGATGCAGATGAATCAGTTCGTAACGGTGCTGCCTCTGCAATAAATAGTATCGCTGCAACAGATATTCCAGCTTTCAGTAAAATAGTTCGTAATAGTACAAGAGTACACATTTTCATTAAAGCATTGCAGGATAAACAAGTATCAGTTCGCTACATCGCTGCATTTACTTTAAATTACATAAATCATTCAAAAAGGGCTTTTGCGACACCAAGCTTGATTAAAGCATTGGAAGATGAATCATCATTAGTTCGTCAACGTGCAGCTTTTGCACTAGCGAATATCAAGAAAACTGATTTTGGAGTTAAAGCCTTAATAAAAGCTTTGAAAGATGAAGATCAGTCAGTTCGTTATAGCGCTGCATATGCTTTACATCACATCGGAGTAAAAGCCCTTCCTAGTTTAATTGGAGCATTACAAACAGATCAAGTCTCAGTAAAAAGCGAGATTGCCGAGATTTTAGGCGGAATCGGCTCGCGAGCAACTCCTGCAATTCCATACCTAATTAAAGCATCGCAACACAAAAATATAAATCTTCGTGCTAATGCAATTTATGCTTTGGGTAGAATTGGTAGCGAAAATAAAGTTGTTTCTTCTACAATTATTGAGGCATTAAGAGACGAAAACGAAGAAGTTCGTGTTAATGCTCTTTATGCTATGGGTGGTATCGGAGTAAAAGCAAAAGCTGCTGTTCCCACTTTGAAAATACTATTGGAAGATAACAACAAAAAAATTCGTTTGCAAGCTGCCGAAGCTTTAGGTAAATTTCCTTCAGATGCCAGAAGTATCGTTCCTGAATATATTGCTAATTTAAGCCATGAAGAAGCATCAGTCAGAGCCGAATCGGCTCAATTACTTGGTGTAATCGGAGAAGAAGCAGAAGATAGCGTACCAGCATTGATAAAATCCATGCAGGATGAAGATTCAGATGTACGTTTAAATGCAGTTGAAGCCTTAGGTAGAATGAGAATAGATGCTCGAACTAGCATACCTCAATTAATTGTGGCTTTGCAGGATATAGATAGTTTGGTTGCAAATCAAGCTGCTGTAGCTATAAGTAATATAGCTCTTAGCTATGGAGAAAATGCAGAAGAATTATCGGATTCCGACTTAGACAAAGCAATCTCACAACTAGATGATGTGCGAAAAATCTTCGGAAATTTTGAAGATACAGAAAGTTTAACTATGGCAATAAATTCTCTCAGGGCAGAAAGATTATTGCGTCAGTTGGATTAATCATTTTTAGGGAATAATATCATTTCTGGTTAAACGAGCACCAAACTGTGAGGGCTGGTAATGGGTAATGGGTAAAAATAATTTTTTTGCTAGTCAAGGGTTCCCATAAGAATTTTTTCTTCTAAAAAAATTCTTATGGGTGCCCGTCAACCTATAGTAAGTAATTAACCGGACTTAATATAATTTGAAACCCGATTTTTTCAAAAAACCGGGTTTTTAAATATCTACAATTAAACTAACTAAGTCGGCACAAATAAACCCGCGCTATATTACAGCTTGGGTAAATTGTATTCAAAGCCTTATTCCTATTCCCTATTCCCTATTCCCTATTCCCTATTCCCTATTCCCTTGTCCTAATTATTATTTTCAAAACCTCGCTACTTATGAATCAATAAACACTTCACGAACAAAATTCCCGTGCAATCCATAAGGAATATGATGCTTTAGGTGTAACTTTGCAATTGGTGCTTGATTTAAATCCTTGGCATCTAAAATTACCACATCCGAACGATGGTGAGTTGAATCATAAATCAAACCTAATACCCAACCATCATCTTCATCACCGTGACGACTGCGAGGGACAAAAATCGGTTCGCTAGCAAAACCATGAGGAGCAGCACTCCAAACCTGTTTTGTACCAGTTTCTAAATCAACTTTTTCAAATGCTTGCAATGGTGCATTACCGCTAGCAGCATCAGCAGCACCCATGTATAAATAACGATAGTTGCGCCCAACTTTTTGCGGATGTACGCAAGGAAATTCACAACAACGACTTTCAATTAATTGAGAACTTACTGTACTATCTTCTAAATTAAGATGAAAGCGCCAAAGTTGACCGGGTTTTATCGCATCAAAATCAGTTTCTCGAAAATCGCTTTCGGGTTCCACTTGCGGTAAATCTTCGAAGCAAATAGAATCAATAACTATTTCGTTATCTTTTTCAAAAGCATTAGCGTGGTGGAATACAAAACCCGATTGCATTTCCATAATTTTTACACCCTTTGGATTTCCGCCCTCCTCAATAAATTTTTGGGGGGATTGTCGCGGAATCACAATCACCTTAGTAGGTTGATTCGGCTGAAATTTAATGCATTCTCCAGCACCGCGCATTCCTAAAGCAAAAGGAATTGGATTAAAAGAAACCGGATTTTGAAAGAAAATACAATAATAGGGGGTAATCGCGAAATCGTGAATAAAGGCAAAACCTGGAACGCTATTTGCACTCTTGCGAACAATTTTACCTGTAGTATCTAATTCAAAAATAGTAATAGTTGTAGATAATCCCGGTTTGATCGAAAAATTTACTAAACAAGGTGCACCATTATCTTGTTCGCAACTAGGATCGAAACGTGGATGTGCAGCAAAAGCTTCACCTCCGGATAAAACGCCATCAAAATATTCTTTACCCAAAGTTTCCAAGGTACGAGCATCAAGTTGATGAGGCTCTGCGGCTTCCCACAGTGCTAATAGTTTCCCACCCCAATAAATAACATTAGTATTAGCAATATTTTTCAATTTGAAATCAAAAATATTAGCCAACCAACCACCTGGTTTTTGGGTACCAAATACGCCGCGATAAAGAATTTTTTTCGCTTTTTGTTCTTCTACATAAGCTTCAGTACGAACAAAACGAGTGCGAAAATGAGCCCGTCCATTAATAAAACTAATCCGGCTAATCATCCCATCGCCATCAAAAGGGTGATGAATTTTGTGTCCGTTAATGTCAAGTAAACCCGGACCATTTCTAAATAGCGTACCATTTAACTCTGGTGGTATTTCCCCTTCAATATCATCAATCCAATAATCAAATTCTTCTGTTACGGATTGATATCCTCCCTGCCAATCTTTACGATTATAGGATTTGTCTGTAGTTGTTGAAGTTTCTTTGTAAAGTTGAAAATTTTGCATTTTTAATTAATTGAAAATAGTATATAAAGGGCATTAGGCATTGTTAATTAATAGTTAGGAATTAGGAGTTAGGAGTTTGAAATTATTGGATTTGCAATTTTAACAATGGATCCAATAATTATGAATTTTGAATTATTAGTTATAACTTGGAAATTAGGAGTTATTGAATATCTCCAAATCTCCCCATCTCCCTATCTCCCCCTACCCCCACCTCCCTGTCCCCCTCTCCCCCCCTCTCCCCACTCTCCCCTCCCC